>VSOA01000048.1 GCA_009774585.1 Lachnospiraceae bacterium | reverse complement strand
CCTTAGCTCCGTCGCGAAGAACTGCCATACGGTTACAGGTACGCAGCATCTCTTCAATCTCAGAAGAAATAAAGATTAAGCTCTTTCCTTCCTGTGCAAGTTTGATAACTAATTTCTGAATTTCTGTTTTCGTACCGATATCAATACCACGCGTCGGCTCATCCAAAATCAGAAAATCAGGATTAGTCGCAAGCCATCTTGCAAGAATCACCTTCTGCTGATTACCGCCTGACAATCTCTTGATCAGCGTCTCTCTGCTTGCCGTCTTAATCTGCAGCATTTCTATATACTGATCAGCTATCTCAATCTGTTTTGCCATAGGAATCTTTTTGAAGATTCCGGCCTTTGCCTGCATGGCAAGAATAATATTCTCACGTACCGACAAATCGCCAATAATACCTTCTGCTTTTCTGTCGTCCGGAAGAAGTCCCATACCAAGATTCATAGCGTCTATAGGACTCTTAACCTTCACTTCCTTACCGCCAACCTTAAGCGTACCGCTCTGCGCTCTGTCCGCACCGTAAATAACGCGCGCCAACTCGCTTCGTCCGCTTCCCAAAAGACCGGTAAGACCAACTACCTCACCTTTATGTATCTCCAAATCAAACGGTTTGATTGTTCCCGCATGGCTCAATCCCTTGGCGTCAATCTCCAGCGGTGCATGTTCCAGATCCATGGTTCCTTCCGGTTTGATGGATGCAAGATCATCAAAGTCTTTACCCATCATTGCCGCAACCAGTTTTACTCTCGGGAGTTCTTCCACCGTATACTCTCCGACCAGCATACCGTTACGAAGTACGGTAATACCGTCGCAGACTGCATATACCTGCTCTAAGAAATGTGTTACGAATATGATACCGACGCCCTGATCTCTCAGTTTCTTCATCATACCGAACAATTTCTCAACCTCATTATCATCCAGCGAGGAAGTGGGTTCATCGAGAATCAGAACCTTACTGTCCATATCTACGGCACGGGCAATGGCAATCATCTGCTGCAATGCCAGTGAATATTCTTCCAAATTCTTTGTTACTTCAATATTTAAATCCAAGTCTTTCATCAACTGCGCCGCCATCTGATTCATCTTGCGGCGGTTAACCGTTCCGATTTTAGTAAGCGGTTCACGTCCGATGTAAAGATTCTCTGCCACCGAAAGATTAGGGCAAAGATTTACTTCCTGATAAACTGTCGAGATTCCCTTGTGTTGGGCATCCATCGTATCTTTATTGACGATCGGCCCCTCAATGCCGTCTACATGAATCTCGCCGGCTTCAAATTTGTTGACACCCGTCAGGCACTTGATCAACGTAGATTTTCCTGCACCGTTCTCACCCATCAGCGCGCGTATTTCACCTTTTCTCAAAGTGAAGTCCACATTGTCAAGAGCTTTGACCCCCGGGAATGTCATACAGATGCCTCGCATTGTTAAAGCAATATTGCTATCCATACTAATACCTCCTACTGTCACACACTCCACTGCATTTACGTCAATTTTCCGACAATATCTGCAATACTTTTATATTATACACCAATTTTAGAAAAAGAAAAAGGAGAGAAATAAAATTTCTCTCCTTATTCTATTCTAATTTATTCGGTTCAGATATAACTCTTAGTATGCACGACCATCAAGTACTTCCTGAGTCATTGTTACAGCGTACTGAGATGTGATACCGGGTGCTACGAAAGCTTCATCCTTAACGATTGTCTGAGCGTCTACAGCTTCACCCTTCTCTAACTTCTGGATAACTTCTGCTGCAAATGCTGCCTGCAGAGGGTTACACTCTACGTTACAGTTGATCTTGCCATCTAATGTGTACTGTAAGCCGTCATGTGTAGCATCGAAGGAGATGATGATTACATCGCCGTCTACGCCGTATGTGATACCTGCTGCATCCATTGCATCCATTGCGCCGTATGCTTCGTTATCGTTCTGGCAAACTACTACGTTGAAATCGCTGTAAGATTTGATGAAGGACTCCATAACTTCCTGTCCACCTGCCTGTGTGAAGTCACCAGACTGAGAGTCAAGGATTTCCCACTCGCTGTGGCTTGCTGCGATGTTGTTGAAACCTTCTGTACGTCCAAGTGTTGCGGATGCACCAACGGAACCTTCGATTACAAGAATCTTAGCTTCAGCGCCATCTAAGTACTCTGCTAACCAGTTACCTGCTGTCTCACCTTCTGCAACCATGTCGCAGCCAAGCTGTGTGGTGTATAAAGAAGGATCAGCGTCTACGGAACGGTCAACGATCAGTACCGGAATACCGGCATCCTGTGCTTCCTGAAGAACTGTGTCCCAACCAGCTGTCTCGATCGGAGCGATACAGATGTAATCCATCTCCTGCTGGATGAAAGTACGAACTGCCTCTAACTGAACTGCATTGTCATTATCAGCATCTACGAAAGATAACGCATAGCCATTAGCCTCTGAGAATGTATCCTGATAGTTCTGTGTGTTAGCTGCACGCCAGTCTGACTCATGTCCTACCTGTGCGAAACCAACGCTGATTGTACCGCCTTCTGCTGCGGGTGCTTCTTCCTCTGCAGGTGCCTCTTCCTCTGCGGGTGCTTCCTCTTCTGCGGGTGCCTCTGTCTCTGCAGGTGCTTCCTCTGCAGGTGCCTCTGCTGCCGGAGCTGTTGTCTCTGCCGGAGCTGCGTCACCGCCGCCGCATCCTGCAAGGCTTGCCATAACCATAGCGCCTGCAAGTAAAACTGCTAATTTCTTTTTCATTATTAGTTCCTCCTCCTATATAATGTATTAGATTAGAAACGGAAGCTTATTGCTTCCTTGTTTCTGTTAACACTTTAGCAAATGATTCTCTGCTACTCAATACAAAATTTTCTTATTTTTATAATTTGGATGAGTTGTACAATACAAATTATATGATATACTATCTTTATTGAATACAAATTCTTTATTTTTATAATTTTTTCATATTTTTATGGTCATTTTGTATGATTTTTTATGATACAAACTAATAAACGGGTATTTTTTTCCAATAGAATTTTGCTATCATTATGTTATTTCTAATTTAAAAAGTTAAATTTTTTCTTCTGCAGCAGCGTACTTATGAATAAATATTGTATATTTTGTGAACAATTTGTGAACGCTCGAGGATATTTTCCTCTTAGATGTATAGAAAATAGCACAAAAGCATGTCGTGTTTCGCCAAAATGCAGACCCGGCATAACAAACACGAGAATAAGGAGATGTGAAAATGACAAAATACGAAACATTGGCAGGCGCTCTTACGGAACAGATCACCCGCAATCTGCAAAACGGCATATCGAAGCTTCCCACCGAATCACAGTTATGTGCGCAATACAATGTCAGCCGCCAGACCGTACGTGCGGCGCTGACTCTGCTGGGCAAACAGGGAATCATCACAAGTAAACAGGGAAGCGGCTCTTACGCAACCGGTCTGTCTTTGGACAGTGACCGCAATATTATTCCGATTCTCATCAGCAGCCAGCAGGAATATATATACCCACAGCTTCTGTCCGAAATCCGGCTTGCCCTCGCAGAACAAGGTTACAAGCTGCAGATATATCCTACCGATAACAACACTTCCGTTGAGCGCGCTCATCTGGAATCACTTCTGGACAATCCTCCTTGCGCTGTCATCGTAGAAGGATGCAAAAGTACACTGCCGAATCCCAATCTGGATCTCTATGAGAAGCTGCGCGAAAACGGAACTTTTATTCTTTTCCTTCATAATTATTATCCGGCCATGCAAGACTGTATCTATGTCAAAGACGACAATTACTACGGCGGCTGCCTGCTGGCGGAGCATCTTATCTCGCTGGGACATACGCAGATTGCCGGGCTGTTCAAGATAGACGATTCACAGGGTCCGGAACGTTACCACGGTGTGGCCGCGCGTTTGCGCGATCTGGGACATCCGATATCAGATACCCATATTGGCTGGTATTCCTCTCCGGACATTGCTGCACTGGAAGCCAGACAGGATACGCGCTTCCTGACAGATTTCATACAGGAACGATTATTTGGCTGCTCCGCCGTTGTCTGCTATAACGACGAGGTGGCATATTGGTTGATCAAAGAGCTGTCCTATGCAAACATTCATGTGCCGCAAGATCTTTCCGTAGTCTGTTTCGACAACAGCTACCTAAGCGAATTGAGCAGCGTGCGCATTACCACATTGACTCATGCACCGCATGAAATGAGTGAATGCGTCGCTGAATGCATCGTCGGACATCTGCAAGGGCTTCCTGTAGTTTCCCACACGATTCCATGGCGGCTCGTCCGCAAGGAGAGCGATGCTGCATACCATCTTAATCCTTAGTTCCGGCACGGTACTCCCTTGGCGTACAGCCTTGTGTCTTCTTGAATACAAAACTAAAATAGTGCGGATCCTTATAGCCGACTTCCAGCGCAATATCACCTGAATGTTTTTCCGTCTGGCGCAGCAGCTTCTTCGCTTTCTCCATTCGCTTCTGTGTCACATATTCAACAAAAGTCACGTCCATTGCCTGACTGAATATTGCGCTGAAATAATTGGCGCTGACGCCTACTTCGCCCGCCACCGTATTAAGCGACAATGTTTCCTGCGTATAATTTTCTTCTATATACTCAAGTGCCTTTTTTAACGCCTTTCTGCCTTGATTATCGGATTCCTGATCTCGCAGTTCAACAGCCTTCTCTAAGATTCTGCGCACATATAACGCAAGCTCCTCCATACCGAGATTTACTTCCTGTATCTGTTCTTCTCCCAGAAGTTCCAGAAACTCTCTTTTGTCATAGCCGATAGATTCCACATAAGCCATGACTACAAAATGGACATGAAATACCAGATAATTCTGAAAAAGTCTTGACTTAAGCGCCTCCTGAATACTTAGCAGCCAATTGTCCACAAACTCCGCAACCTCATCATGACCGCCCTGCTGCAGGAAATCTTTGATCAATTCAGGTTCTACCTTCGCGTAGTCAATGTCTCCAATCTTTCCGCTCGATTCAAGCGGCATATAGTTATCCGTCACTTCACTCGTAAAAATATGCACCGAAGGCGTCAGAAAACGATATGCAAACAAATGATTCACCTTGCCGTAACACTCCGCAAGCATACTCAGACGTTCCACCGGCTCGCCAACTGCCGCGTACCAGTCCAAATCCTCTTCCGCCGGCTTACAGATACGTTCCAGATTGTCAAGACATCTCTCCGTCAGTTCTTTCATCTGTTCCGGTCCGCCTTTTACGAGTACGCCGTACGTGTTAACATTCCATCGAAATACAACATGCTCAGGATACCTCACGAAGTAACGGAGAAGCTCCTCCCTTTTTCTTGCAAAAGTTTCCGATTCAAATCCGCCTTTTTCTTCCGCGTGTTTCTCCGTCAGGCTGAACATTAAGAGATTATAGCAGGGTGCGTTGATTTTGATAGAAAGCTTCGCCGCCTCCTCATAAATATCCTGAACCGACAGTCTGCCCTCAAATACTTTGACGAAGAAATTAGTGCGGGAAAACTGTTCGTATGCCCTTGTCTCATTCTGGTATTTCTCTTGATAATTCCTCTGTTCTCTCTCCGTCTCTATCTTGGTTCTCAGTTCCGCCAACACTTTCTGGAGCGTCGCTCTGGTGATCGGTTTGAGCAGATACTGCTCTACTCCCACGGCAATCGCCTGTCTGGCGTACTCAAAATCATCATACCCGCTGATAATAATAATTTTCATATCTGGAAATTCCTGATGCACGATACGGCTAAGAGACAGTCCGTCCATAAACGGCATCTTGATATCCGTCAACAGCACATCCGGCTTCATCTTCTGAATCAGCGGCAGCGCCATCTCTCCATCGCTCGCTTCCCCGATAAACTGATAGCCCCACTGCTGCCAAGGAATGTTATCCCTAAGCCCCTCTCTGACAATGCTCTCATCTTCCACCAGAAATACTTTCAGCATTCTATTCTCCCTTCCGGCGCTGCACCGCATATTAATATGTCCTTTGCTGCAGCACTTCCTCTGTTACATTCTCCATCGTAAAGACGTCTTCTTCCACATAATATCTTTTCTCAACTTCCTGTCCGCTCTCAAGCAGTTGAATCACCTCTGAAATATATTCTCCCTGATCAGGATTACACTCAATATCTACATTAATTGTTCCTTCCGCCACCATTTCCAGCGCGTCATGGACGGCATCAAAAGATATCATCGTGATATCACCGCCCACTCCTACCGTCCTGCCGGATTCTCTGATTGCTTCAATCGCCCCGAACGTCATATCATCATTTTGTGATACCACCACATCAATGTCATCATATTTCTCCAGAAATTGCGCCATCACCTCTTTACCTTTATATATAGTAAAGTCTGCATGCTCCTGCTCCAGAATATTCCAATTGGCATGCTGCCCGGCTATCATGGAGAACCCTACCGTACGTCCGATCTGCGCCGACGCCCCTTCCGTTCCTTTCAACACAACTATATTGATGTCTTCATTCGACATTCCCTGTTCTTTCAGGTGTCCCTCCAGCCATCTTCCCGCCTTCTTGCCCTCCTCCACGGAGTCTGTTCCCACAAGTGAAACATAAAGACTTTGGTCCTCAACTTTCACACTTCTGTCCATCACTATAACAGGAATCCCTGCATCTCTTGCCTCCTGAAGCACGGTCTCCCATCCGGTTTCCACCACCGGCGCAAGCACGATATAGTCCACGCGCTGAGAGATAAAGTTTCTGATTGCTTTAATCTGGTTTTCCTGCTTCTGTCTGGCATTACTGAAAATCATAAAGTAACCGTTCTGCTTCGTAAAAACCCTCTGTACGGATTCCGTATTCGCAGTCCGCCAGCCCGATTCACTGCCCAGCTGCGATACGCCTACCACAATCCTGTCGGAAGTCTCATTCGTATCCTGTTCTTCCTCTATTTCCGTAAAAAGCCCCAACCACCAGCCAAGCATGATCATGAGAAGAATAATTGCCGGAAGCAGTACCATCATGATTCTATTTACATGCGCATGTATCTTATTCTTTTTCACTCTGCTCCTCCATGTTTTCTTCCTCCTCACTCGTATATGCCTGCTCATAAGGCACCGCCGGGATCACGATTTCCACGCAGGTTCCCCTGCCCTGCTCCGAGTCAATCGTCATACCATACTCGGCTCCGAAATTCATACGGATACGTTCATTAACATTGGCAAGGCCGAAACCCTTGCCCGTATCCTGACAAGGCTTCACAATCTCTTTTCTCAGATTATCAAGTTCTTCCTGCTCCATTCCCACGCCGTCGTCTTCCACTTTAAAATGTATGGTTCCCTCCGACATCTCACCTGTCACGGTGATATTTCCCTTGGCACGTTTATATTTAATACCATGGTACAGGGAGTTTTCAACCAGCGGCTGAAGCGTCAGCTTCAGGATTCTATACTGATATATTTCAGGCGCAATATGAATCTCATAGTCCATAATATCCCGATATCGTACCTGCTGAATCTCCAGATAACTCTTAATATGCATCTCTTCTTCCTGTATCGTGATATATTCCCTTCCCTTGCTGAGTACCAGCCGGAAAAATTCAGACAGGGACATGACCATATTCACTGCTTTATCAGAATCGTTCCCTTCAATCAACCATACAATCGTATCAAGCGTATTATATAGGAAATGCGGATTTATCTGCTCCTGCAAAAGTCGCAAATCGGCCCGACGCATTTTGCGCTCGTCCTCCTTAATCTTACGCACAAATCTCTCGATGCTCTCCGTCATAATGTTAACGCCGTCCGCCAGCACTTCCACTTCATCGTTCGTATCCACCTTCACTCGAACGGAAAAGTCCCCTTGAGAAATCTTCTCCGTTGCCTGAGACAGTTCCCTGATCGGTTTGATAATTCCCATTACGATCATAAGCGTCAGCACGATCACTGTAAGCAGAATAAATCCCAAAAGAATAGCGCAGAATACCGTAAAAGTGTTTACCCTGTCATTTAACTGTTCCGTCAGATGTTCCATGCTCTGTGTCTGATGATAAATATAATACTGGATATTATCCTGTATCAGTTCTGTCATAATATAGATGTTATTATCCAGCATCTCTATATTGGCGTCATAACTGTTCTCCGCTCCCAAATTGGCTTTGATATCTCCCACTTTGTCTTCCAATGTATCAATATTACGCATCAGAATCTGCAGCCATATGCGGCTCTCCCCATCCGTCGTGATGCGCATCAGTTTATCAAAGTCATCCCTCAGCTCATCAATCAGTACATAAGGATCTTCCAGACTGTCATCGTCTTTGATGGTTTCAAACGTAGCCGCGCCGACTACCAGTTTATACAGACTTTCATCCATTTCTTCCTTGAAGTTCAAGTTATAGGTATTGGCAACTGTCATATTGCTGACTATCGTGTCATACGCAGTACTGTAATTATGCAGTGCATAAATCAGATAAATGACCATGATCAGAAACGGAAGCGCCGCCGCCGCAGACAGCATAATCAATTTGTCCTTAATGGAATATTTCACTTTCGTGCCTTGCATCCCGCGTCCCTCCCTGCCGTCTCTGCACTTTCACTGTCTGTTCTCTTTTTCTCCATTCTATCAACTTTTATAAAAAAAGCAATTTTATAATTGTGCAATTGCATAAAAATAGTATATGGTGTATGATATATTATATATATTATTACAAAATAATCAGTTGAAAACCGCATTGCAGGCATTACATTAAACTGTACATAAACGATATCAACATTCGTTATTTATAGAATACCATCCAGTACAAAGGAACTAATAAAGAATTATGAAAGAAACCAATTTTTTGCACAAGATGTATCAGAATATTTGCAAAGATACCGGCGACCAGAATGAATCGTCAAAGCTTATCGTGGTTGTCAGGCTGCTGATTCTCACCATGATTGCCTATTCCCTGCTCAGCAGCGGAATCTGCCTATTTGCCTCACACATAGGCGGACTGGCTTTCTGCCAGATATCGGCAGTATTATTTCTGGCTATTTTTGTATTGTCTTATCGCAGCCGTACCTTTGTTTCATTCTGCGTACTGAATGTATACATCTTAATCTGGATTATGTTTAACGTTGTAATGTTCGGCTGGAACATTGGCGTACAGCACTTTATCATCGTACTTCTCATTGCATGTTTCTTCGCCAAGTACAAGCATGCGGCAATCAAAATATCATATGCCATTGCATTATGCATACTGCGTATTTTCTTGTTTTTCTACTGTCAGAATAACTCGCCGCAGATTGCTTTGAGTGCAGAAGTTAACAATTTATTCCAGATCATCAATACGCTTGCTATTTTCTGGTCCATATCACTTATTGCTTATATCTTCAGTACAGATACCCAGACGCTGGAGTCCAAGCTGGTAGAATATAATGAACAGTTAAAGAAACAGGCCAGCATCGACCCCTTGACCGGACTCTACAACAGACGGCGCACGCTGGAGTATCTTGAGAAGCTGCTCAAGGCTCCGCAGCATCAGATCAGTATCTGTCTGTGCGATATAGACTTCTTTAAACGCGTCAATGATACATACGGGCATGACGTAGGAGATATCGTCCTTAAGAAAATTGCGGAAACATTCCGTAAAGAATTGCCTGCCGGCACATTCGTATCCCGCTGGGGCGGCGAAGAGTTCCTGTTAATCTTCCCTATTTCAAACGGTGATGAAGCCCAAGTATTTCTGGGAACCTTACAGCGGAAGATCAAAGAGATTGTCTTTGACGGCGGCAGCGAAACATTCAGCATATCTTTAACCTTCGGACTGGTTGAACATGATTTCCACAGCGACCTGACAACTATTTTGAAAGAAGCCGACGAAAAATTGTATTACGGTAAAGAACACGGACGTGACCAGATTGTTTTCTAATCTGGTCATTTTTTATGCCTTCTATGATTTTTTATACCTTTTATGATTTTTCATGATTTGTGTTCCGTATTCATATATTAATACAAATCCATTCGGAGGGTATTTCTTTGAAACGTCCCTTATCTTTCAAACAATGGGCTGCAGCACTGATTCTGTTTACAGGCTTTTGCACTGCCACACTGTTCGGTTATATGCATCGCCATGCAGACACGGAATTCGAAGCCTTTGCAGAAGAATTCTTCCTGCAGGAAATGCAGGCTAATCCAATCCATTTCCACTATTCTGTAGACGACCCTTCAATCTACAATATTGATGAATCATCCTTGACAATGCCGATCTACCGCGAAGGCGAAGCTGCCAATGATACATACGCCATTTCCATGATTGCCGACAAGCTGGATAAATTTGATCAAATGAAGCTTTCAGATTCCAACAGCTATCTCTGCGGATTAATGCGCTCTTACATAGATACGGTCAGCCGGACTGCCTCATATCCGTACTTCTCGGAGCCACTCTCTCCTTCCTCGGGAGCGCCTTCGGAACTTCCTATTCTGTTGGCAGAATACCGATTTGACACCGTAGAAGATGTGGACCTGTATCTGTCAATCCTAACGCAGATTCCCGATTATTTCAACGGATTGATTGTATATGAACGTGAGAAAGCTGCAGCTGGTCTATTTATGTCCGATTCCACCGCCGCCAAAGTTATACGACAATGCACTACTCTCATGGATTCTGCACAATTGGAAGATAACAGCCATTTTCTGGAAACCACTTTTGCCGATAGGCTGCAGCCTCTTGTCGAAAAAGGACTTTTGACAGAAGACGAGGCGCTCTATTATCAATATCTCAACAACCGTCTGCTGACCACCGTTGTCGCCCCCGCCTACGACCGGCTTGCCGATGATATTACCCTTCTTATGGGAAGCGGTAAAGATACATGCGGTCTGGCCTGCCGGGAAGGCGGCAGAGATTATTATGAAGCATTACTCAGACTGCAGACCGGCTCTTATCGTGAGATTGACGAGATCAAGCAGCTTCTTTACCGCGACCTGACCTCTAACTATGAAGCACTGCGCCAATTGTTTGAAAATAATGTTTCTCTTCGTGACCAGTTGAACACGGGACGGTCGCTTTTACCGGAGATGTCGCCCGAGGAGACGCTCTCGTATTTGAAGACGTCCATACAACAAGACTATCCTGCTGTTCCCGCGTCTGACAGTGCATCTCCCATCCGATGTACCGTCAAATATGTGGACGACAGTCTGGAACCCTACACCGCTCCGGCATTTTACATGACCCCGCCCATAGACAACGTACTGAATAATACGATATATATCAACGCGCTGGATACTTCCGACGATTTATCTCTTTTTACGACATTGGCGCACGAAGGTTATCCGGGGCATCTCTATCAGACAGTTTATTGCCAACGTTTCCGTGATGTTTCCGGCATCTCACCTCTATGCAGCGTGCTATATTACGGCGGCTACATAGAAGGCTGGGCTATGTACGCAGAACTTTCTTCCTACGATTATGCCATTAAATTGGCAGTTGACACGGATCCAGACGCCGCCCAATATTACCTTGCCTGCCGACTGGACCGCCAAATCCAGCTCTGTTTGTATTCTTTGCTGGACATTACAATACATTATGACGGCGCCTCGCTCGAAGATGTGCAGGAAATTTTTCATTCACTCGGTTCGGCAAGCAATGAAACCATCACGGCAGTCTACGAATACATTGCCGAAGAACCATGCAATTATCCGAAATACTATCTCGGTTATCTGGAAATCATGGAATTAAAAAAACAAGCATTAGAAATCTGGTATGATGACCAGACTTCCGACGCCTGTATTCCTTCCGATTTCCTATACCAGTTCCATCGCTTTGTATTAGAAAACGGTCCGGCTGATTTCAAAACACTGTCCGCAAGACTATATGATATCAGCTAGCCTGAAAAAATTGTGTCAATTTGGCCAAGGCTTTCTCTAGAACCTCTTGTTCCTCCTCTGTCAGTTCCTCCACGACAGAATCTATCATCTGCTCATGGAACCTGCGGTGATGGAGATAAGCCCTTTTGCCTTTCTCTGACAAAGAAATCAGAACAACTCGTCTGTCTTCCTCACTTCTCGTTCTGTTCACATATCCTTTTTTGACCAGACTGTTAACAGCTATTGTAAGCGTTCCTGTTGTAACCTCCAGCGAACGGGCTACCCGCGTCATGTTCTTCGCTCCGTCCATGCCAATCGCCTCAATCACATGCATGTCGTTGGTCGTCACATCCTTATATTCACCCGTACGAAGCGCGCGTTCCTCAATCATGTTGATATTCCGGAATAATCTGACCAGCACCTCATTCAATGTACGATTAATGTCCATAATCTCTTCCATTCTGAAGCGCGTTGAACTTATGAATACCGGCGCCTCTTTCACACATTCTCATTAAGCGGCTTTCACCACAAAGTCATTTCACGACTACATTTTAGCAAAAAGTAGTTTGAGAGTCAAATTATTCACGACTCGTCCATCATTCCGTCGATATAACCTCTGTCCCAGAGAAGAATCCGCAGTTTCTTTGCCGCCTGAACTGCCGGTGCGGTAAAATACTGGTTCGTCATGACGGCGCCCACCATGCAGTCATAATAATCTCTTCCCGCATAGGTCTGCAGGACCGCGTCAACTCCCACCGGTCCCTGATATCTTTTACATTGAACAGCATAGGTCACTCCGTCCTTCTCCGCGAGGATGTCCACGCCGAAGTCTCCGCTGCCGCGTGTCACTTCCACTTCCATAAATCCACGTTTCTCGAGAAGGTCTGCACAGAAGTACTCAAAATCATGACCTTCCATCTCGTCCATGCCTCCGTGCCGTCGTCCACGCAGGATTCGTCGGACACAGTACAGAATGCCCACTGCCACCGCCGTAAGAAGAAGAATTCCCACAATCCATTCAATAATAACATATATCTCCGGAATACTCTGCTGCATGATCAGTTCCTTTGTCCTTTCGCTTATCATTCATCATCCGTTACATTGCCATCTTACTACACGACAGCCAAATTATAAATTTTTTTTTATATTTTCTTTCTTTTTTCTTTCGATATTTGACACATCCCATTCACATTTGCCATGTATATTATTAATTGTAGTTGGGGAATACATATTAACAATGATTCTAATCTACACTTTATAGGAGCCGCCGGTGCTGCTTCGGTGCTGACCGGCTTCGACTAAACATAACAGCAATGTCCTCTTAGACATTCTGTTGACATACATTGAGTTTACACATTTCTATCCTTCTCACACACAAAAACGGCACTCATATGAGTGCCGTTTTTGCATTGACCGCTACACAAGAATACCTGCCAGAACAATACTTGCCGCGACTCCCGCCAAAGTGGCAAGCAACGCCCCCACCAAGGTATATCTGGTCTTTGTCACTTTTGCCGCCAGAAAATAGACCGACATCGTATAGAAAATCGTCTCCGTACAGCTCATCATAATAGAAGTTGTCATACCAATCAGTGAGTCCGGTCCATGATTCTTAAAGATATCCAATACCAGTCCCGTAGCCGCGGAAGAAGAAAACATCTTAATCAAAATCAATGGGACAAGTTCTGACGAAAAACCCATCTTCGATGTAACGCCCTCAAACAGACCGCCGAGAAAATCCAGAAATCCCGAAGCGCGCAGCACGCCTACCGCTACCATTAACCCGATCAGCGTGGGCATAATGCGGACAACCGTATAAAATCCGTCTTTTGCGCCCTTAATAAAATCTTCATACACATTGCTCCTTGCCGCTACACCGTAAGCCACAATATAGAAAATAATGACCGGAATGATAATGTTGGAAATATTGGATAAGACTGCAACCATGAATGATTCCCCACAAAAAACTGCACAGATTATTAATATAATCTATGCAGCCCAGTTGTATCTCATTCCGCCGTAATTCCCTGCGCGATATTTCTCGCCACATACACTCCACTCGCCGACGCATGCGAAAGAGAGTGTGTCACGCCGCTGCCGTCTCCGATAATATATAACCCTTTGTATTTCGTTTCCAGATGTTCGTCTATCTCCACTTCCATATTATAGAATTTCACTTCCACACCGTACAGAAGCGTATCATCGTTCGCCGTTCCCGGCGCAATCTTGTCAAGTGCATAAATCATCTCCATAATACCGTCCAGAATGCGCTTCGGCAGTACAAGACTTAAGTCTCCCGGGGTTGCCGACAACGTAGGTTCCACCAGCCCCTCCGCAATACGCTTCGCATTGCTTCGCCTTCCTCTCACCAAATCACCGAAACGCTGTACAATCACACCGCCGCCAAGCATGTTGGACAATCTGGCAATACTCTCGCCGTAACCGTTGCTGTCCTTAAAAGGTTCCGAGAAATGCTTCGCAACAAGCAGCGCAAAGTTCGTGTTGTTCGTCTGCTTATCCGCGCCTTCATAGCTGTGCCCGTTTACCGTCACGATACCGTTCGTATTCTCATTGACGACAATGCCGTGCGGATTCATGCAGAACGTCCGCACTTTGTCTTCAAATTTCTCCGTGCGATAAACAATCTTACTCTCATATAGTTCATCAGTCAGGTGTGAAAAAATCACGGCCGGCAGTTCCACTCTAACGCCGATATCCACACGATTTGACTTCGTCTCAATGTTCAAATCCCCGCATACCTGCTCCATCCATTTGCTGCCGCTCCTCCCCACAGATATGACACATTTGTCACATTCATAAGAATTCTCATCACAGATCACGCGATACCCTACACCTGAATTTTCCACCGTTTTAACCGGCGTATCAAAATAGAAATCTATTTCGTCCTTCAATGTGTTGTAAAGATTCTGCAATACAACAAAATTTATATCCGTCCCCAAATGACGCACGGAAGCATCCAGAAGATTTAATTTATTCTGCAGACACAGTTTCTTGAAATGACTTCCGGCCGTCGAGTACAGCTTTGTACCTTCCCCGCCGTATTTCATATTAATGGCATCCACATATTTCATTAAATCAGTAGCCTGTTTCTTGCCTACATACTCATACAACGTACCGCCAAAATCATTGGTAATGTTATATTTTCCGTCCGAAAAAGCACCCGCGCCGCCGAATCCACTCATGATGGAGCAGCTCTTGCAGCGCACGCAGCTCTTAATTTTGTCCCCGTCAATCGGGCAGTGTCTGTTTTCCAGCGCATGTCCCGCCTCAAACACCGCAATCTTTATATTCACGTCCTGCTGCATCAATTCATATGCGGTAAAAATACCGCCCGGACCCGCACCGATAATAATCACATCATATTTCATAGAAGTTCCTCCTCGTCTTTGTTATTGCCTGTAGCATATCCGCCGTTCTGTCTCATATCAACATTTGTCGGCCGCCCTATCTCTTTCACTGTCTTACAGCGCCACTCTCACGAACCGGGTTATGTACCGTTACTGTCTGATACGGTATCTCAATTCCGCTCTCGCGGAATTCCTTTATTAAAGCAATTCGTATATCGCTGCACGCTCTAAAACTGTCATCCAGATTTTCCGTCCAGATCGTTGTCTTCACAATGATACCGTTCTGCGTGTATCCGCTTACAGTCACAGCATTCTTCTCCGTGTTCAACGTCAGCTCGTGTTCGGAGCATACCTTGCGCATAATACGAATTGCTTCTTCGATATCTGCATCATAGGCAATCTCTATCTCCACAAAATTCCCTACATTAGCCGTATAATTTGTATTGATAATGACGGAGGAATCCATAACGGAATTCGGAACGATGCAACTCTCTCCATTGAACTGGTTAATCACAGTGTGACGTATCATGACATCCTTAACGATTCCTTCTGCGATAACCGTTCCGCCCTGCATCACTCTGATTTTCTCATCCACCTTATAAGGTTTCGACATGGATATGGAAAGTCCGCTGATGACATTGCCGAGTGCCTGCTGCGCCGCAAATGTAGCAATCGCTACAATCAAAGAACCGCTTTGCAGCAAAACTTTACTGATATCCTTTGTAATCTCAAACTGCTGTGACAAGCTGTAAATGATAATCACGTCGATCAAGACATTCACGACGCCTTTCGTAAAGCGCAGATGAATCGCCTTCGTCTTCCTTGCCAGAAACCTGAAAATCAAATTTACAATATAATTCAGGACCAATGCGACAAGAACAAATGTACATATTTTTACAATAATATCCATACCTCTTTTCCCCAGTCTCCCGTGGTGCATACTCCCTGTTTATTATTATACATCTCTTACTTTATAAGTCAAAGTTTCTGTAAAGCACAGAATCTTCTCTCCGCGACAACAGGCAAATTGTTGTCGGCGACCACCCTTTAACATTTCGTCCGAAAAAGAGATGCAGGATATGTCTTTATGGATTATACCAAGCAGACCTTCCTGCATCTCTCATGTTAGGTTTAGTTTATCTTGCGGTCTTATATATAGCAAATGTCTATACTGAATGCGTTCGCTTACATATGGTTCTGACAAAAGGCTACTGAATATTCAACTTTGCAAACAAATCGCCGAGACTGGTTCCCACACTCTGTCCTGAATCGTATTGCTGCACATCAATACTCTCCATCTCCTCCGCCTGCTGCTCCTCTATCGCTTTCATACTCAGCGAAATCTTACCGTCGTTCGTATTCAGTACTTTAACCTTAACCTTGTCGCCAACCTTAAGTACTTCGGACGGCTTCTTAATCCTCCTCTGGCAAATTTGCGAAATGTGCACCAGACCGCTCAGACCATCCTTCAGATCAACAAATGCCCCATAAGTCTGTAAACTCTCCACCGTACCTTCCAAAACTGTTCCGGGCACAATCATCGCCACTTTGTGATCATGCTCTTCCTTTGCTTTTTCTCTTAAAATTTCCCTCGCCGAAAGCACCAGTTTTCCCTTCTCCGGATCAACCGTGATAACCCTTACCTCCAGCGTTTTCCCTTTGTAGTCTTCAAGATTCTCCACATAGGAAACATCGAGGTGAGATGCGGGTATGAATCCTCTGATTCCTTCCAGATAAGCAACCACCCCTGCATTGACAACTTCGCTCACCTTAACGTTGACACTCTTTTTCTCTTCCATATAATTCGTGAGTACATCCCATGCCAGTACAGCATTTGCTTCTCTTCTGGAAAGCAGAATATTGCCCTGCCCATCGTCCGTCTTAACAACAGACGCTTCAATCACGTCTCCCTCATGTACGTCCGTCATCAGCGAAAACCCCGGGTCGTCACTCATATCCGCCGCCTTAATAATTCCTTGCGTATAATATCTAAGGTCCAGCGTCACTTCCTCCTCGTTCACGTCAATCACCGTGCCCTTAATAACATCACCTTCATTAATCGTACGGAATGAGGCCTCCAATTCTTTTTCATAGTCTTTCATTGTTTCTTCCATAGTCGTTATCTCCGTGTTCATTCTTTATTCCCGTGGCAGTCCGCCGGGCAGACGCAGTGTACGGGTATCTGGTTTTTCATAGTATAACACATTTTTGCATGAGAAACCATAAGTGAAGTATCATACAAGTTACCAGCTGGCATAATAATTTCAATCCACACTCCCGCGAGGGGAGTGACTGGATCGGGTATATCAGAGTACGATGCGCAGAGATTTCAATCCACACTCCCGCGAGGGGAGTGACGAGATATATTCACCTGCTCCAATCCGATATAATTATTTCAATCCACACTCCCGCGAGGGGAGTGACGCAATATCTGCAATTTCCCCCGAAGTTTTCCCAATTTCAATCCACACTCCCGCGAGGGGAGTGACTCTGTTCATAGTTCACGTCTGCCGGAATCTCCCCATTTCAATCCACACTCCCGCGAGGGGAGTGACTGGTATTACACACGGTTGGAGTATCACAGATTTATTTCAATCCACACTCCCGCGAGGGGAGTGACAGTGATCGCCGCCGTGAACTGACCGACCTTGTTAAATTTCAATCCACACTCCCGCGAGGGGAGTGACAATCATCTAGGGAACCGCTGATTAATTAGTTTTATTTTCAGCATTATCCCGTTTTGTCAGGTTTTTTAGAATGCCAGCGGAA
>VSOA01000470.1 GCA_009774585.1 Lachnospiraceae bacterium | reverse complement strand
CTTCTTATTGCATGTATTTGTAAATATGTTATTACTGTGCACATGGAACAGGTTTTAGGAAAAGCAAGACTACTAAATCAGCGCGAACTGGCAGCCTCCCTCCGGGTCAGTAAGCATACTGTAATAGCTTGGACAAAAGAAGGTTGCCCGTGTGTTTACTATGGAATCAAATGCTCTCCTGGGCGTGGTTCCCGTCCCCGTTACGACCTTGAAAAAGTGAAAGCCTGGCTGGAAGAACGGAGCAAAAAAAGAACTTCCGTGGCTTGAGCAAGCCACCTGTGGACATGCGGCCCATGTCGAAAACAACGAAGGCCACCTGCGCCAACAGATGACCTTCAATAACGGGCATAAGCCCAACTAACAAACAAGACAATGAGTACTATACAATGTACGAAAGCGCAAGCTGATTACGCCAACATGACGGGGAACGGCATTAAGCTGTTCCAGAACTCCGATCTGAATTGCACGATTGAAGTCATCGAAAGAAATGGTGAACCTTGGATCTTTGCCAAAGAAGTATGTGAAGCTCTCGGTTACTCGAATATTTCGAAAGCTCTATTGAATGTAAGAGAAAAGTGGAAGGGTATAACCAGCAGGGATACCCTTAAAGGAAAGCAATCAGTTTCAATTATCAATGAAGCTGGCTTGTTCGCTCTTGTGATGAAATCCAAGATGCCGAAAGCGGTCGAGTTCCAGGATTGGGTGTGTGAAGAAGTTCTCCCCTCCATCCGGAAGCACGGCCTGTACGCCACCGGGGAGAAGCTGGAAGAGATGCTTTCCGATCCGGACACCATGATTCTGACGCTTCAGGCATTGAAAGCTGAACGGGAGAAGAGAAAAGCTCTTGAAGCAAAAGCTGCGGAAGATGCTCCCTATGCACATTTCGGACGATGCGTGGAAGTTTCCGAGGGCTGCATCCTGATTGGAGAGTTTGCCAAGATTCTTGCTCAGAATGGAATGGAGACAGGACAGAACCGTTTGTTTGAGTATCTACGCAATGAAGGTATTATGGGGAGGCACGGCAATCGTCACAATGTTCCGGCCCAAGAGTATATTGAAGCTGGGTATTTCCGTCTCACTTACCGAGTCATTCAGCGTTCCGACGGTTCACAACAGTCTAAACCGACACCGTATTTGACGCCCCGCGGTCAAATATGGTTGATGAAACGTTTGGGATTAACCCTTGAGAATATACCTGCTGCCTAAGATTTTACATCTGGTGCGTGTATTGGAATTTGGAGCAACCAGAAAAATTCCCCCGTTTCCTTTTGGAAACGGGGGCTTATCCTGAGTTCTGCTGCCTCAATCTAAATCCAAGTTATGAAGATAACAACCCAACATCACCTCAGAATCCTCAATGAGGATTATTCTCCCGCGTCTTCCAGCGCAGCACTACGGATGAACTCCTCAATAGTTTGCCCGCTGATTTGTGCGGCCTTGGAAATGAGTTTTAAATCATCTTCCGAAAGAGGAACCGCTACCGCTGCAACACCATTCAATATAGGGACAGAGGATGCTGTCCTGGCCGCTTCTTCTCCTTGCCTATTCATTTCTTTCCGGATCAGCTCAAGCTTGGCCGGAGGAATTATGCCTTTAGATCGAAACCAATCATCCACGGACGCCTTTTTAACAAAGCATTTCTGAGCCAACCATTCACGGCTTTTTTTATTTTTCTTTAGCCAAGATTTGATGAGTTCCTTTTCATTCTCCATGAGGAGAGTATGAGGAAAAATCCTCATTATGCAAGTAAAATATTTGATGCTTTTCCGCAAAAATAGATTGACTAGTGATGAAAAGTCCTCAATATAGAAATATGAACGCGACAGAAAAACACGAAGAACGGATTTCCCTTCCCGCATCGGTCCTCCTCTTAGAGGAGGGAATCGCCCGGGGATTGGGAATAACGATAGGAGAACGCATGAGAGCCTTGGCAATAGCGAAAGCTCAAAGAGTGCTCACCTCGAAAAAGAACTCCGAACCCAAGAAGCCGGCGGCATGAATATGAACGAACACATTCAATACCTGGCAGATCATGCGGCATTTCTTTGCAGCTTGAGCCGTCTGTCCAACCAGACTGATGAGATGAAAAAACTCATGAAGAGCAGCGCAGAAGCCGCACTCAAGGCAGCCGGAACCATCCTGTCCATGATGGAGGATGAAGAAAGGAAGTCCAGCAACCTCGAACCCAAGAAGCCGGAAGCATGAACTCACCTCTCACTCAAAAGCCCTCTATCAAAGAGGAAGCGTCTTCCACTCGTAGTAATACGACAGCGTTAGATGCCAGCAGGGTTGTAGCCTCCAGAGATCAAGTCGGATTTTACGGCTTTGGCAATAACGATATCCGTGAATTCCGTGTTCCAGTTGAGGCTTTGCGCAACTTCCGATTTACTCCACGGTTCATGATTCAGAGCAAAAAGGAGGAGCTTCTCCTGCGCCTCTCCGAGCTGTTTTTCTTTCTGCGTCGCCTGGAGTTGTGTCTTGTTGATCTCTGCTTGAAGGATTCTGTTGACCTGAAGAAGCTTTCTGTTCTGGCGGATGATGTTACGGAACTCAAGGGTGTGGCGCGGGAAGCACTGGCTTATTTTCATGAAGCGGCGCAGTCGATTGAACCTCCTTTTCAACCAAGCGGCAATGATTTTTCTGAATCGGTAGATAAGAGCCAAGACGACTGTGGAAGCAACTGTGATGCAGATTCCTTCAATGATGTTGGACCAACTAATTCCTCCGAACATGGAGGAGAATGTATCTGATAATCCTAAATCTTTCAAACCTAACAATGATGATGAATACAAATACTGAATTACCGAAGAACGCTCGGATGTTGACCAAGGAAGAAGCAGATGACTGGGACAAGATCTGTTCCGATTTCGAACTCATTTTCCTCGAAGTAGATGGAGAAATACGCGAGTTTGAAAGAATAAGTTCCTGTCCTTCCCCTGTTCTGGGGAAAGGTTTCCTGGTATTGGCTGTCTCTTGCCCTGAATGGGGGAAAGAGAAACTAATGATTGTTGCCAGATGTAAAGAAGGAAAGGAGGTAGTTTGAATGAATAACGCGGAATCTGGCATTCGCGTTAGGGATGGAGAGGATGTAATCATAAGTCCCGTCGGAGCGCTTCTTAATCAGCGCAATGTAATCCACATTCACGATATGGGGACGACCAGAAGAATCTTCTATTGTGATGAATTTAGGCATAACGGAATAGTAGCC
>VSOA01000469.1 GCA_009774585.1 Lachnospiraceae bacterium | reverse complement strand
GCAGATGGGCGACTGGGCGGACGCTATGGGAATCGAGGCAGTCTATATCGATAAAGACACGACGATCCGCCAGTTCAAGAATGAACTGCGTTGGAACGCGCTGGCATACGCAAAGTAGTGATCATATTTCTACAACTCCTAAGGGGCAGATTTTTCTGCCCCTTTTGGTTTTCGGCCGGCGAAGTATTCATGGCAAAATTCATTTCCCCAAAATAGGAATAGTGATTTTTTCAGTATTTCCCCCAAAATATTTTATAAATTTGTGCGTTTTCATTCTTGAATGTCCGGAAGGTCTTTCATATAATAGAGTCCGTGCATTTTTCTATGCCTTCCGGCGGCATGTGACTGAACCGCGGGCGAGGGTGCATTATCATATTATATGTTAGGAGGATGGACTATGAAAACGTTACAGAAAGATATGACTGCGGGAAACCCGGCAAAGACTATTTTGAATTTTACACTCCCTATTTTTATTGGAAATGTGTTTCAGCAGTTTTACAATATGGCAGACACGATTATCGTAGGAAAATTTGTGGGTACGAAAGCCCTGGCGGCCGTGGGAAGTACGGGAACGATCATGTTCCTGATTATCGGGTTCGTGCTGGGGATGACGGCAGGCTTTACGGTGCTGACGGCGCAGAAATTCGGCGCCGGAGATATGAAGGCGATGCGGCAGACCGTGGGCGGCGCGGCGCTCCTTTCGGTGTTCGTGTCAGCGGTGCTGACCGTGCTGAGCATGGCTTTCATGAAGCCTCTGCTAAGGTTCATGCAGACACCGTCCGACATTTTTGCGGATGCCTATGCCTACATTATGATCATCTGTGCGGGAATCTTCGCGCAGATGCTTTATAACCTGCTGGCATGTGTCCTGCGGGCGCTGGGAACCAGTAAGATCCCGCTCTATTTCCTGATTCTGTCCGCGATTCTCAATATCGGGCTGGAGCTGCTTCTGATCGTGGTATTTGGTCTGGGCGCGGCAGGAGCGGCTTATGCGACGGTAGCGGCGCAGGGAGTGTCAGGACTGCTTTGCCTGCTCTATATCATCAAGAAGGTGCCGCTCCTGCGTTTGGAAAGGGAAGACTGGAAACCGAGAATGTCTCTTTTGAAAACCCAGCTCGGAGTCGGCTTCCCCATGGCTCTGCAGTATTCCATCACGGCGGTAGGAACCATGATGGTGCAGACATCCCTGAATATGCTGGGTTCCACGGCTGTGGCGGCCTTTACGGCGGCAAGCAAGATTGAGCAGGTGGTAACCCAGGCTTATGTGGCACTGGGAACTACGATGGCGACCTACAGCGCTCAGAACATGGGCGCAGGCAAGGTGCTGCGGATTCGTCAGGGATTCAAAGCGGCAACACTGATCTCGGCAGTCTATTCCGTCGCGGTGGGGGCATGGATCTTGACCGGCGGAAAATACATGACCTATCTGTTCCTGTCGGAGAATGTGTCAGAGGTGATCGGACTGGTGGAAATCTATCTGAGATGTTCGGGAATCTTCTTTATCCCGCTGGCCGTTGTAAATATTTATCGGAACGGCATCCAGGGTATGGGCTATGGCCTGCTTCCGATGACGGCAGGGATCGTAGAGCTGGCCGCGAGAGGAGTTACATCGTGGATCGCGTCAGGGCAGAGAAGCTATGCCGGCGTATGCTTCGCAGGCCCGGCTGCCTGGGTGAGCGCCGGGGCGCTGCTCATTGGGATGTACTTCTATATCATGAAGCATGATATGAAGAAATTCCTGGAAAAATATCCGGAGCAGGAGAGCGGACAGGACGAATCCATGCATAAGCATGTGAAAAAAGGCAGAAAGCAGCCGGCATACTAAAAAAACAGGCATTAGATCAGTTGATCTAATGCCTGAAATGTATATCCCATTTCTTCCCATTTCGTCAGAAGTTCATCCAGAATTTCCGCATTGGTCTTAGAGGTACTGTGAAGCAGGACGATGGCGCCGGGATGGATCCGGCCGAGAAGCTTGTCGAAGGCTTCCTCTCTGGTGGGCTGGTCGTTTTCATACCAGTCTACGTAGGCAAGGCTCCAGAAAAAGGTATGGTACCCCAGTTCCTTTGACATCTGCAGGTTGCTTTCGCTGTATTTCCCCTGAG
>VSOA01000468.1 GCA_009774585.1 Lachnospiraceae bacterium | reverse complement strand
TTCGTTTTCATTATACCATTTCTCATAGAAAAAGCCTAATTCTTTTAACAAAGAATCAGACTTTTTCAGTGCCCTCGTTATGCGAAGGATTTCGGGGATTTTGTAGTTTGCTCTGAAATTACAGATTGTGGCAAATCAGAGCAGAACCCTGCAAGTTGTTACTACCTGTTAGTAGTAAAATTAGTAGTAAAACGAAATTTCTTACTACTAAGGATTTTTACTACTTACCTGGTAACTCACTAATCAATGGTTGTATTGTCTTATAAATGTGTGAAACCACTGTTCCATCTGAATACAATTTTAACAATCCATTATTCACTTGCTGTTTAGTTTCTGACTTTAAAATAATCTGAATGATTTCCTCTTTGCAATCCACATATATTTTCTTCTTAAAGCGCTGACCAAAGAAAGAACGAACCTGCGATTCTCTTTTTGCGACTTTACTCTTTGATTGCACAAATTTCTCAAGAATAGACTTAACATCCTCATATACTTCGGAATAGTTATTAAAGGAGTTCTTGATGTCATTGTGAATTCCATTTAGCATTCTTTCATCATTACAATGAGCAATAACAAACTTGCAGATTCTATTTGCCGAATTTCTATCATATCCTATAGCCACAAGTCCATGCTGCATAAACAGGTTTAATTCACTTCTATCATCACCTTCAAATTCATATGCCATACCTGCACTAATTTTACTATTCACAGTCTGCACATTACTTTTTGTTTGAGATACTGTCTGTGTTTTTTGCCTCTGAGTAGAAGCAGTTCCCGGCACCTTCTCTTTTCGTGAAATATTAGGATAGCCTTCCTCTTTCCAAAACTTAACTATGTTATCGTAATCCTTATCCTTACTGATAATCACATAACTACATTCCTTACCATACACTCCCAACAAATGGCCTAGGTAAGAAACCAGATGCATATCCAATGACTGCTTTCGCACTGGAACTAAATGAGATTTGATATCTCCATTTAACCAAAAAATGTCCTGTCTTATATTTGTTGCATTCTGTGTTGAGAAAATATGCACATGTTCTTCCTTTGTCATACTTTCAATATTCGCAATGCCATCATTATGAACATTTTCAAAATCAATCAAATAAAAAGTTTTCATTTATCTATTCACATCCTTTTCAAGGCAAAATTTCTCCAAAATATATTATACAATCTTATTTTCGTTTTTTCTATAGCAATATAACGCCCCAACCATCAAAAGCCAGAGCGTTACCTATCATCTATATTAAATTACCTTAAACATTTTCTGCGACATCGGTTTCTCCTTCTTCTGCTCAACCTCCGCCTGCGCTTTCCTAAACTCTTCCATCCGTTTCAATTCTTCCTCAGCATCATCGAATCCGATATGCGTGTACACATTCATTGTGACCGATATATCCGAATGCCCCATGAGGTACTGTAATGTCTTGGGATTCATTCCCGATTTTGCCATATTCAAGCAATAGGTGTGTCTGCATACATGAGGCGTAATGTTTGGCATCTGCACCCGGTAAATGTCATTGTATCTGCCGACCATATGATTGAATCGATGTTGCCAATGCATCGCAACAAGTGGCATTCCATTATCATCGTAAAACAGGAATCCGCTATATCCATCTATGGACTTCTCCACTTTCGGTGCATTTCTGTCCTCAATGATTGCCTGAAACATCTGTGCCACATCCTCCGTGATTGGTAATACTCTTGTTCCTGCATCCGTCTTTGTGGTTTCTATGATATATCGCATATCCGATGTTCTCTGCTGTAACGCGGCGAAATAAAGTACCCATCTACTGCGGCTTTCCTGCAGATTAAATTCTTAGACTAAAAATAACAGCTACACAAGTGTGCCGTTTCTTTCCGCACGCTTTTTTCCTTATAGAATACAGACATCCGTGCCGATATACTGCCTAGACAACAGACAAATCAGTACCACCGGCTTAGCCGGTGGTTTGAGTTTCGCCCTATAAGGGCTCGTTCCCGGCGTTGGAGTCTAAAGA
>VSOA01000467.1 GCA_009774585.1 Lachnospiraceae bacterium | reverse complement strand
TTTACATCACTTGGATCGCTAAACTCAGCTATTCGCAAGGCTGTAAAGGAGTACAATGACAGACCGTTCCAGAAAAGATGCCGAATATCACGCCCAACATCTGCCGCCATACCTATTGTAGCAACATGGCAAAATCCGGCATGAACCCAAAGACACTCCAATACCTGATGGGGCATAGCGATATCGGTGTTACGCTGAATACCTACACGCATCTTGGGTTGGAGGATGCAACGGATGAGCTGAAACGGATGGAAGAACTGGAGAACGCCAGAAAGGAACTGGAAAAGAACAAAGAGGAGAAACACGTATCACAGAAAATGTTCCGGGCAATCTGAATAAAGAGAGTTTTGTGCCCTGCTTCGGCAGGGCATATTTTGTTTTCCCAAATAGGCAGAGATATGCTATACTATTACAAAATGCTTACTGAAGAAAGTGAGGCAAATAGATAACATGGAGAATGAAAAGTTTTTAGTTGAGTCGGGATTATATGATAAAGTAGAGATACGGTATGAAGACTATCCTGATCTAAAAAATTTGCTGTCTGGAAAAGAAAAAATAGATTTATTTTGTAACAAGTGCAAGGAGAAAAGAACATTTACAGCTAAAAGTAACAAAATAAAATTATCAAAAAAATATGAACCCATTACAGTGAATATTTTTGATACATATGGTGAGGAGAGTAAAGATGACAAAGATATATATAGTAGCTTGATGGCGCAGGAAGCATGGGAAAGGCAGCAAGAATTTGAACGGTTTTTGGCAGAAAATAAATTTACGGTCTTACGTTATGCATGTAGCAGAGATGAGAGCCACCAATTAATATTTATCTTGTTCATAGATGGATTTACAATTCAAAAGATTGGCCAGTATCCGTCTTATGCTGATATCGATATACCGCAGGCAAACATTTACAGAAAAGAACTGGGGGAAAAATATTACAATGAGTTGAAACGTGCTATAGGACTATACAGTTGTAATGTAGGCATAGGTTCTTATGTCCATCTAAGGCGTATAGTTGAAAAGCTGATATTAGATGCTTTAAAAGAGGCAATTAACGAGGGTGCAGTTACACAAGAACAATTTGAAATTGATGAAAATAAGCATCAGCGAAGAGTAGAAGACAAAATAAAATTATTATCTAAATACCTGCCTAAGCCATTAGTAGATAACAAAACTGTTTATGGTATTATAAGCAAAGGAATTCATGAATTGGAAGAGGATGAATGCCTCAAATATTTTCCGGTTGTTGAGCAGTTAATAAAAATGTGTTTGGATGAAAGTATTGCAAAAAAACAAAGGGAAAAGGATGAAAGAGAGTTGAAGAAAAAGCTATCAGTTATAAATACAGAAATAAAGGAAAAAAAACCAGAGTAGTAAAAACCCCCAATTCCTACTACGTTTTTACTACTTTTGACGGCATCAACTTGCCCCGTTTTGCTTATTTCGTTACATTTTTCACAATCTCCACGAAAAACGCAAACCTTGCAAATCGTGCCAAAACACGGCAAATCAGAGCATTATAGGAGGAAAAATTAACATGATTAAGATACTTTTCGTCTGCCACGGCAGCACGGCGGGTAGTCGAGAATTGGCGGCATTTGTGGGGCAAAACGGGGCAAATCGTGGCAGTTGGGAAAGTGGGTTACTACGGTTTTACTACGAGTGAGGGAACGAAAAAAGAGCCTGCATTTTCAAGCCCTTTTTCCATAATTTGCGACTTAGGTTTTACCTTTCTTGGGATAGTTCTTTTGCTTCTGTCGGCAGGCATTTCCCCAAAAACATGGCCTTGCAGTCGGAAAACCCAAGCAGGTAGGCGAGCATCCCAAACCGGGATCAATAGCACAAGTGCTATGCGCGTTCTGCTCACTGACGTATCGGTCGATCAGCAGCCGGATTTCCTTTGATAAATCCATCCTGTCCAGTTCGCTGGAGTATATGTCCGACTTGCGGAGAATCGCCTGGTATTCCCCGTCACTGCTCACGATACCGTTCATGACGCTGTGCA
>VSOA01000466.1 GCA_009774585.1 Lachnospiraceae bacterium | reverse complement strand
GAGAAAGAACAGCTCATGAAAATACTGCAATCGGTTAGGACGATGAATGAAGATATGAAGAAGAGTCTTCAGAAAAGTCAGAAAATGGAGAGCGCGTATTTGGCAAGAAATATGATTTCGCTTATTTTGGGGAAATTTGATGATGCGAATCTTGAATGTATCAAAGAACATATGACTTTCTCCAAAAGCGTCCGCTATATCGAAATCGAGTTGGACGAAATGCTTTTGGAAGAGGAATTGGCAGATCAGGAGAAAAGATATTATCAGCACAAGATTTTTCAGGCCTGTAACGAGTTTCTCAAAGAGAATGCCGACCATTGCTTCTTTGATGTGTCCATTCATGAGAAGATATATGATATAGGTTTGGTATATTGTGACTTTATGGCTGAGAACATGGGGATGGGTGAGAAGGAGTACCTTGAGAGACTGCATGCCTTCTGCGAGGGGCAGTGTTCGGCGCCGGTGGTTATCATGGTAGGAAAGAGAGTCACGGATATATCAAATATTGCGAAGTCTTATACGACGGCTTGTATGCTGCGGTCCATTCAGGGTTTTCAGACTAAGAAAAAGATACGGATATATGAAGATGATGTGCAGGTGGGAAGTTCCGGTGTTATTTTGTGCAAGAAAGGCATTGATGATCTGGTACGTGCGATAGAGAGCAATCATCCGGAAGAGATTGTTAGGTGTACGGACGAATTCTTCCGTGAGATGTATCAAATGAATCTTTCAGAAAAAATCGTGAATCTGAATATCAGCTACCTTTTGTTTCAACTGATACATCTGGCGTCAGAGCAGGATGATGATGTGAATCAGGAAGAGATTCTGCGCTTGATCAGCGAGGGGAGTTTTCAATCCGGAGGGGGCATCATGCGAGGGAGTAGAGACCATATTCTCCGTTTTGCGCATGCCTACGGCGATTATTTGACCCAGCTTAGAAAGAAAGTGTCAGGGGGCGTGCTGACAGAAATTGAAAGAGAGGTGCAGGAGAATTATGCACAGAATCTGACATTGAAAGAACTGGGGGAAAAGTATTATGTTAACAGCGCATATCTGGGACAGCTTTTTCGTAAGAAATACGGACAATCTTTTAAAGATTATCTGAACGGATACCGTATGGAGCAGGCGGCGGACAGGCTGATCCGGACTAACGAGAAGATATACGAGATTGCAGAAGCGGTTGGATATCATGACATGGACTATTTTGTCAACCGGTTTATTGCGGCAAAGGGGTGCACGCCGGCGAAGTTCCGTAAGCAGGCGCACGAGGCGGAATGATTTCCGGCTGATATAAATATGGATGACCTGATAAAATTCTATATTTTGTCGGGTCTTTTTATATAGTTTCCCCGATTGTCTTAAGAGCAACATTTGAGTAATATTTAAACGTAATACATAATCTACTGCTTTTGGGCAGGTAAGAGATAGGAGGATAAGAATGAAGAAGAAATTAGTCAGTATTTTGCTGGTAAGCGCGCTGGCAGCGTCTGCACTTACAGGATGCGGCGGCGGTTCCGGAGAGAGTCAGCAGACCCAGACAACAGACAGCAGCAGCGGAGAAACAAGTGATACAGAAGGTGATACCGCAGGCACAGAAAGTACGGAAGGAAGCGGAGAAATCAAGGAGTTTACGGCTTTCTTTGCAGTTCCCGGAACGGAAATTAATGATGATAACGAGATTCAGCAGATTATTGCTGAGAAGACGGGTGCCAAGTGTAAGGAAACATGGCTGACCGGTCAGTCCGATTCGGAAGCAGTCGGAACATTGATTGCAAGCGGAGAATATCCCGATTTTATAGAGGGCGGAAGCGGAACATTACAGTTATATGAAGCAGGCGCTCTGGTAGCGTTGGATGATTATCTTGATAACTATCCAAACATTAAAGCGCTCTTTACAGAGCAGCAGTGGGATCAGTTAAGACAGGACGACGGTAAGATTTATTGGATTCCTCAGTTTAGCTGTATCAAGAATAAAGAGAGCGTATGTAGTCATAATGACGAGTATTTCTTGATTCAGACA
>VSOA01000465.1 GCA_009774585.1 Lachnospiraceae bacterium | reverse complement strand
AATCAATTTTACTACATATACACCTCCTGGATTATTTACCATGTCCTCCTTTACATCGTACAAACACTTCTCAATATCATTAATTAGGTAACGATGAATAGTAGTACAGACTTCGCCTATATCCCTAATGCCAAAATAATCCATAATGTCATATTTCAACCATTTATTTGGTGTAAACTTCGTAAGTCTCTCCATTATTATTCTCCCATCTCAAAGACACTTTTCAGGTCAATAATTCAATGTAAATTTTTTACACAAAAGCCATGTTTGTGCCAAATCCATGTTTTTTTTCAAATCTTTCCTCGTAACCTCATAAGGTATCTTATCATATAATCTCTTTCCATCTTTGTACGCCTTACGCAATTTTTTTTCATCGCCTTTACTCATATATGCTAAACAAAGTCTAGATATGGTATCTGCCGTCCCTTGTATGTAATGCACTTGTCGATAAAGAAACAAAGCCTTTTCAAAATATTCGATGGCTAAATCAACTTCTCCGCTATTCCACTCAATAACTCCCATACGTTTTGTCACATGCGCAAGTCCCCGATTATCACCTATTTTTTTATATAATAATTCTGCTTCCTCATAACAAACCTGAGCTTCTTCATTTTGTCCAAACTCATTGGTTAATAATACACCTTTGTTTTTTAACGCCTCTGCCAAACACACGTCATTTCCATAATTACGTGAAAGCTTCTCTGATTCTTCAAAACATTCCAGTGCTTTTTTTCTATCCCGATAGTTCCATAAATAATTAAGCCCCATAGTATTTTTAACATATGAAATCCCGCTATTACTACCACATTGTTTAAAACAGGATAATGCTTCTTCATAAAACTTCTGGGCACGCTCTGGAGCATCTGATTCTTTTAATCTTATTATATCTGCTCTACATCTATAAATAAGTCCTTGAATCTCCTGAGAGAATTTTTCTATAGGAAGACTTTTTAAAAATGTACTTCCTCGTTCCGCAACAAGTTCATAATAAGGCTCCATTTTACTTATACATTCTTCAGCTTGCATCATCATGCCGTTCTCTATTAAAGTTTGTGTAATCTTCATAAAGTCATCAATTACCAGAAGAACCTCTTCCTTTAATGGGTTACTTTTTTGGGGATCATGTGTATTTCTCGGTGCATCGGAAGCCCAAAGTATTGCTGGCAACAAAATCCCCCACTTTTCTAAACATATAACCTGAAGTTCACGTTCAGCCAAATTTTCCCACTGTAATTTTATAGGCATAAGCATATGCAATGTTTGAATCTCCGTATTGTTAGCTAAACATCTACGCACAAGCACACGCTCTGCATCATCCCATGCAATATTAGGCACTATATCTTTTAACAGTTCCATAAAAGATATCGGGAAATCTGTTGCAAGTTTTGACATTATGCCCCATAAAAGTGTAGCACCATTCACACCAGACACTGCATCAAAAGACATCTTTAGTGCGGTTTTTAAAGACCGATGCCTCCCAACTTCAGTTTCGTTATAAGCTTTACTCCAACGATTTTGTATCCGACTTAAGTCATAATATTTTCCCTCCAATAATGACGCCGTTAAAACCATTGTTAGCGGATGATTCCCCATGCATTTAAGTAAATATTCAAATGCTTGATATTCTTTGATATTTCTTTTTTTCAGTTTTTTCCCTTGACGTAGCAAAAGCTGTTCAAACAACATTCTTCCATCTTTCTCTTGTAGTTCCGTCAATTCAAGTTGTTTCCATCCGTTTGAGGTTTTTTCCTGACTTGAAAGAAGTATCTTAATTCCATTATTCGCCAGTAAATTTATATAATCACGAATCAACTCCCATGAAGGTGTATCCACTATCGCACATTGGAAATCCTCCCAGTTATCAAAAAGAATTGCCTGATAGTTATCGGAATGCTCCGCTAGATATTCCATTAAATATTTTAAGTCAGCAGGCGAATCCATATCAATTGCATCCTAATGGATTGAGCAAAATTCTCCATTCCTCTGCATCCAGACACATCAACATAAAGCATAAAAAAATTGGTGTGAA
>VSOA01000464.1 GCA_009774585.1 Lachnospiraceae bacterium | reverse complement strand
TTTTAGCAAGAAAAAACATTGTCGTTAATAGTAGAATCTGATAATATGATAGGTGTAATTAATAGATTAGAAAAATTATAAAATGGGCGGCACATATACGATAAGGAGAAAACTGATAATTGTCATGGATTAAGTATAGAAGCTGTTCCCCCATTATATTATGGAATGCCCTTGTTTAAAGAACGTAAAGGAGAATAAACTATGAGAATTAGAAGATTAATTGTAACGCTGGGAATATTAAGTATTTTGCTGGCAGGCTGTGGGAAAAAAGAATCTGACGTAGGTGCACAGACAGGTGATAATACTGTTTTTAGTATGAAGGTAGATTCTATCATTGATAAAGAAAATAGTTCAGGCGCTGAAAAATCAATGGACGAAGACGAAGAGCAATTTGCAGAGCCTGTAAAGTTTGAATGCATGGAAATAATTAAGTCTGCCAGTCCGGATAGTGGATTAGTTCAAATTGATGATATGGTTTTTCAATATGGGGTTAAATTTTCAGAAATTGCCACTGCAGTTGAACAAAGTGAATGTACCTATGAAGCAGAATATAATATATCATCTGTTGTACCGGCAGGAGAAACTCTCGGTATTCGTTTCTATAAAGAAGAAGAACCCTATTTTATGATTTGTGTGGAAAATTTTGAGACAGAGACAGTTGAGTTAAAAGATTGTATTGTATATAGTATCAGAGCGCAGAATGCATCAATGGGAAATGCATATTATGCCGGATTTAGTGACGAAACAATGAACTATACAACTGTTAAAGCAGCAATTAAGGATTATGAACCTGAATTGGAAATATTTGGTTCGGATATCCATGATAATAAAGAATTGGGTATTATGTATTCATTTCCTTTTCAAGAAAATGAGATGTTTGTATATTTTATTTTTGATGGGATTTCAAATGAATTACTTAAATTTGAGATAGCAGAGAAAAGTTATGGTAATACGGGTGTGGGCTGGGCATGGTGATTATTAGCTAAAATTTTAGATTACAAAAATAGATTTGATTAATCTGGTACAATGCGCGAAAGAGAGGACGTTATATACTATGCAAAAGAAAGTGATGATTTTATTAATAGCTACATTAATGGTATGTGTGAGTGGATGTGGGAGGAAAAAAATTAATATAACCGATAATTTGTCAGTTAAATTTGAAGGTTATAATGGTTATGGAATAGCAGAACTTGAAAATGAATATTCATGGGAAGATGACGCTTTCGAAGCTGCCGGAATTGAATCAATTGATGGGTTTGATACGCTTGCAGAAGCATTATTAATCGAAAGTGCCGTTTCATATGCGGTAACGCCAAAAGAAAATTTGTCAAATGGTGATGAAGTGAGCGTGAAAGTTGAAATTGATCAAACAGCTTTGGAAGAGTATGATTTTGAATTAGTTACTGGTTCAGAGCTGAAATTTACCGTACAAAATTTACCGGAATTGTCTACAATAGATCTTTTTGAAAATATTGATGTTAGCTATCAGGGGATTGCACCAAATGTTACGGCTATAGTTAATGATGCTAATACGGATAATTATATAGGAGTACAAAGATACACACTGGATAAAGATTGCAATTTAAGTTCAGGGGATATTGTTACTGTTACGGTCGAATATGATGAAAGCAGATTGGCGCAATCGGGGTATATTCCTGAGGCAGATAAAAAAGAATTTATTGTCCCACAGACAGACAAATATGTTATGAGTATCGGTGAGATTCCAGAAGATATCATTAATAAGATGAATAAGCAATTTGAGGATGCTATTAATGCTCAGGTTGCAAATGCATGGATTGAAAAGGATTCTTTAAAATCTATGGACTATGTGGGATGCTATTTACTGACAGCAAAAGAGGGTATGTCTGCATGGAATAAAAATATTTTCTATAGTATTTATAAAATAGATGTTGCAAATTCAGAGAATGAATTTTCCTTTTATACATATTGTTCATTTAAAGATCTTATGATCTTAAAGGATGGAACTTGTACTGTTAATATTGCCGATTATAGTATGCCGCAAGGAGCTGGAT
>VSOA01000463.1 GCA_009774585.1 Lachnospiraceae bacterium | reverse complement strand
GTGGCTATTAGTATTCTTTTGCTTGCTATTTTGTGTTTGTTATTTAATGTATATCAGGGTAGAAAATATAATAAGGATGAAAAGATTGGTGAGGAAACAGAATATATATTTGAATATTTAAATATAAATATGCAGAATGAAAAAAGCACGGTTGAAGGTAGGATAAATGATTTTTTTGCAAATTTACAAAATGGGAACTGGGAAAAAACACAGGAATATCTTACAGAAAAATATGACTATTTAGACCGAAATCCGTTTGGACTATCAACAGAAAATAATCTAAAAAAATTATTTGAGCATTATAGTTTTACACTTGTAGACTCTACAGTGAATGATGAAAAAGATGCGGCATTTATAAACATAGATGTTAAGCATCCTAAACAAATACAATTGTTGGATACAGGTATTGCAAATTTTAATTACGATGAGGAAAACTCTATAGAAAACGGCTTTATGAATAAATTGGACGATTCTGATTTGGAATATGAGATAACAAGCGGATCGCTTAATTTGGTAATGGTAAATGGGGAGTGGAGAATAGAAGTAGATAGTTTTTTTGATTCATGTATTTTTTATGGATTATCAGAAGAAACATCTTTTGATAAGTTGGCAGAAAATAAGAAGAAGCGTGCAGAGGAAGAATCCTATATTAGAGAAATGATTGATTTGGTTGATTATCGTATTGGAATGATGGAGGGGTATTCTGGTAAAGTTCCGGGTATCAATAATATTTCTATAAAGAATAATGGTGATAAGCAAATAGATTCTTTGGCACTGGAGTTAGATTTTTTTGATGAGAATGGAGCTGGGTTATTTTCCAGAGAAATAACAGTTCTTGGAATATTAGATGATCCAATTTTATCTGGTTATTCATGGAAAATGGAGAAGGATAGGTTTTTTGAAATAGAAAATCTTCCAAGCGATGTTGATTTGGATCTAGTGGCTGTATCAATAAATGATGTACAATTATCAGATTCAAAAATTGCTGTGCAAAAGACTCCAGAAGAAGAATATATTGATCAATATATTGAGATTACAAACTATCATGTTGGTATGAAAAGTGGCTATAGAGGTAAAGAACCTGGCATAAGTGATGTATCTATAAAAAATAATGGTGATAAGAATATTAATGAACTAATAATAACTGTCTATTTTCAAGATGAAAATGGAAAAAATATCGCAGAGGATTCATTTATGTTCATAGGAGGTTTTTGGGGTGGAGATACATTAAAAGCAAATTATTCTTGGAAAATGGAAAACAACAAATATTATGAGTTTAGTAATCTTGCTGATGAAGTTGATATATCACGAAATACCGTTAAGGTTACAGAAATTAAATTTGATTGAGTGGTGTAGGTGTTGGAATTGTGTTGTGCTTTAAATTCTAACGTATACATTAGATTATCGGCGTATTTTTATATGGGGGTATACCCTTATATATGGAACTTTATTTTTTGGACGGAAACCTACCCCCCCTGATTGGGATAGTTCGTTCGATATCAAAATTTAGACGTATTGTGTGCGTAGATTAGATAGGGGCTTTAGCAGAATAAAGTCAGATTTTTATAATGTAAACATACCGGGATACACCCTTGCACCTGCTGCCCCTATACCATCATACACCCCATTTGCACACCCCAAATAAGCGCGTTATAAGCCGATTCTAGCCACTTTGCACGCATACCCTAATAAAGGTACCACCAACGCCATTTCAAGCCCGATTTGCCCCCAAAATCGCATAATAACCATACCATCACAGGCAAATAAACCGTACACAAAAAAGACTATGAGCCATTGAAGCCCATAGCCTTTATCATGTCTATGTATCAATATTTATTTTTGTCTTACAATTCCATAAATTCTTGTTGACTTACGAAAAGTTTTAAGTATTCCGCCTTGTGTTCCGTCTGGTTTTATAGTCCAGTGTTTTTTTATGTCTGAAAAATCGCTACATAATCTGCCCGTGATTGTTTTTTCTGTCTCTTTGACGATTTCCACCACATCAAATAAAAAACCGTCCGCTTCTGCTACTTGTGCTCCTACC
>VSOA01000462.1 GCA_009774585.1 Lachnospiraceae bacterium | reverse complement strand
ATTATGTGGTATATGGAATATCTGACGCAACAGATTATGCTGGAAAAGATTGAGCCGGAGCAGTTTGTGAAATTGACAGAAAATTTGCAGATTGGCAGTTTTGTACTCTTTGCGGCAGGATATCTAACGTTGATTTATGTAGTTTTACGATGTTACAGAAGGTATATGAACGGAACTGTGGAGGAGACAAGCAGACAGGGAATTTGGTTTTTAATGCTGACACCGATTATAGGCATGTCGTTTGATGTGGCATGGAGGATTATTTTTTACAGACAGCAAGGGACAGAAATCGATTTTCTGTATGAAAGACATGGGAGCATGTATCTCGTTGTGCCGGTGACGGCGGTTCTTTGTCTTGTGTGTACGATATTCAGCCGTAAGATATACAGCGAATTGATGCAGGCGGAGGAACAGAAAAACAATCTTTTGTTCTATAAGCAACAGCTGGCGGATATGACGGAACATGTTAAGGAGATGGAGCAGCTATATGACGGCGTGCGCGGTATGCGCCATGACATGAATAACTATGTGGCGGATATGGAGCAGCTTCTGCAGGTCAGTACAGAAAACGGACAGTTATCGGAAAATGTGAGGCGTGAAGCGGGGCAATATCTTAAGGATATGCAGCAGGCAGCATCGGAGCTGTTTCTGCAATTTAGTACAGGCAATCCGGTAACAGATGTTATCTTAAATAGAAAAGGAATGATATGTGCACAGGAACAAATTGTATTGGAGGGCGACTTGATATATCCGGCATCTCTTGCCATTGAGGCGTTTGACATCGGAATCTTATTAAATAACGCACTTGACAATGCGATTGAAGCATGCTGTAGAATCACGGAAGAACGGAAACGGTTCATTCGGTTTCGGGGTTATGTGAAAGGAAGAATGTTCTTTCTTGTAGTGGAGAACAGCTGTGACGAGAAGACGGTGCGTGTAGAACGCGGCAGACTGCGGACGGTCAAACCGGATGCTGATGTGCATGGGCTTGGTATGAATAACATGCGAAGCTGTGTGGAGAAATATTATGGAACGATGCAGTATGAGGTGAGAGAGGGATGGTTTATATTGACGTTGATGATGCAAGGACGGGAAAGACGAACAATTCTGCATTAGAATGATTCATAACCAAAACCAAACTGTTGGTTACAAATCACTTTATTCTCTTAGTAAGATAACGATATACTTAATGTAAGACAAAGCGCTTACATCATGTTTGGACAGAAGGGAGAATAAGGATGAGAGTTACAAGAAACTATATGAGCGCCCTGTTAAACGGTAACAACAGTGTGAACGGGAGCAATTCTCTGTTACAGCGCGCTTTGAGCAGAAGCAGTAAAAGCAGGCGGTCGAGCAGGAGTTCGCTTTTAAATCAGGTGAACAACGGCAGGAATGATATTTTTGGTACAGGTGCCATAAAAGATACTGCAAATACACAGAAACTGTATTATAATATGAAGTATCATGCCGGACAAGTGGCTGATTATGCGGATAAATTAGCAGACACTGCTAAGAATTCACTTTTTGCGAAAGCAAAAGAGAGCGGCGATACAGCGGAAATTGTTTCGACGATTAAAGGATTTGTCAGCCAGTATAACAGTATGATGAAGAATCTTCACGAGTCCGGAGGCAGGGCGGATAATTCGTATATCACACAGCTTAACAGCGTATCCGGGATGAAAAGTTCTGATTTGGCGTCTTGCGGTGTACGCAGAAACTATGACGGAACCCTTACGATTGACGATAAGAAGCTGGCGGCAGCGGATCTTGATACACTTGAGAACGTTTGGGGCGGCAGCACAAGTTTTCCGGCACGTGCAGCGACATGGGCAGATTCTGTGGAGTCTTCTGCAGAACGTAACATGAGGGCGGAAGTAAGCAATACCTACAGCAATCTGTTTAACAATTACGGAAGCAGTGGAAATTATTTCAATTTCTTCCGTTAAGCGTTAACTATGAACCGACTGCAGATACCTACTAAACAGTAAAGGATGAGATAACAGTCTATGAATCGACTCAACTGGATCCAGCAGGAACAGAAAGTAG
>VSOA01000461.1 GCA_009774585.1 Lachnospiraceae bacterium | reverse complement strand
AGGGGACACCGTTTCATGATCCGGAAATTCCGGGGGAGTTTCCGTTCCTTCCGTTTCCGGAAATTCCATATCCGGCGCGCCTATTTCCATGGCTTCAGGGAAAAGCCGCTCATGACGGGCTTGCCAAAACCACCGAGAGAGTATTCGGGGATAAACTCCTGACCGATACATTCCACAGTAAGGGTGCCTACCTTGTCATCAGGCAGGAAGAAATCGGTTGACTTGTTGCCAAAAATACCCCTTGAATTGTCTGCCGGTGTGCACTGTGAAATAGCCGTTAAAATTGTCAACCGCTTATTATCCGATTTTCTGTTAAAATCACGAAACCCCAGCACCTGAAATTTTACTCCATCCATTTTTCTACCTTTTCCTTTCTCTTTTCAAATTCTGTTTTCAGCTGCATTTATGTCAGACACTGCATCCATGGAAGCTTTGCCCCTTCCGGTATCTGCATTTGTTTTAGGATGCAGCGTATAACACCGTTAATGGATCCAGTCGCAACCGGGAACAAGATGTTCCTTCACACTCAGGACACGATGGCAGCCGGGAAACCCTTTCCCGAGATGGGTATACAAACCGCCGACCTTAAGACGCGGCGTGAAGGAATAGAACTTTTTTGTACGCTTGGCACGTTCGCCAGTAACATAATCTTCCCTGACAACTGTGTAAATATATTCTGTTTCCATGTTCCTTTACCTCAACCTTTTCCTGCTGCTTGCTTTTTCCTTTTTCCTCTGCTATCATGGAATTACATTGTCTCCGCGTGCCGCAGGACGTATGGTAGGGGTACTGTGCCGTCCTGCGGGTGGAGAAAAAAATTATTATAGGACTCTATAGATATCTATAGATATCTACTACACGATACCATACGACAGAGTAGATGTCAATAGATATCTATTTCGGTGAACTTTTATGGGAAATTACAAGAATAAGTCATATCCTTTAAGAATAGATGATGAATTAATGAAAAAAGTTAAAATGATAGCAGAAAAAGAAGATAGACCAGTAAGTAAACAGCTAGAGAGAATAATAAAGCAATATGTCGAACAGTACGAAAAGGAGAACGGACGCATAAACAGCGCGGAATTATCAGTTACCAAGACTGGCTAAACGGGCATCGGTAGAAATATGCCGGCGTATCTTGCAATCAGTTTCTGCATATGCTATAATGCCATTAGGCAAAACAGATACAGTGAAATCATGCAAAATGACTCACCAAACAAATACCCCAGAGGGTCAGCTCTGGGGTATTCTATTCCCATTACGGCGGGACCAGACCGAGGCTAGTTGTCACCTTTGCCACTATCCAACCATTTGATGATGTAATGGCAGATCACACCACCCATGACAGTGACAAAAACAGACACAATCGCATCATGCAATTAACTCGCCCCCTTTCCGTTGCCGGATTGGGTATGACAACAAGACAAGCATAGCATATCTTGTCGATAATAGCAAAGGCTGTATGTTTTTGTCAGATATGCACAATCAGATGACGCTGCATCCGGACGGATCAGAACCAAAAGTAAGATTCAGATTGTACATATTCGCCAAATCTACGTCAGCACAGAATCATAATCATACGACCAGTCAGGATTCTTTTCAGCAACAAGATGTCTGAGACTGCTGCTCATCCGTGACACGGCATCATCGAAGTGCTGCGTGATAATATCAAAACTGCCACCGTCGGCAATGATGACTCCGGCGATAGTCGGAAGGCACTGCCGGATCAGCCAACGTTTCTTTTCTTCGATTGTTTTATCTACAGATTCCACGTATAGACGCAGTTTGCCAACCATACCGACAAACTTTTCCCAGAGGGGATGAGAAGAGCAGCGGGAGCGATTGGAATCATCCTGCACAATAAGGCGCACGTAATTATTTAATATCTCCATGATGATCTCGCCGAGTCCCTTGCGCTGGATCAGAAAATCAGCAGCGATATTTGCACGGTCATTCTTAAGTTCGATTTCCCAGCGTACCCACGGTTCCGCGATCATATCTTCCGGAGAAGCTGCACGCTGGTTCTGCTGAAGCTGCTTATCGT
>VSOA01000047.1 GCA_009774585.1 Lachnospiraceae bacterium | reverse complement strand
CCTTAATTGTTCAGCCTGATCCATTAGCCTTCCTCCTTAGTTTTTTCCTCCCAGCAGCTGCTTCACCGTACTCTGGGGATTAAACTCTTCAATATCGTCCGGAACATTCTGTCCATACGTCACATAAGACATATCCGCGTTCGTATACAGTCTTAAATTCAGCAAATTCCCCAGTATCGTAGTCTCGTCAAGTTTTGTAAAAATCAATTTGTAGTCCGCCATTTCTTTATATGAATCGGCTATGCTGATCAGATCACGGTATTTCGTCGTCGCACTTAAGACAAGATAAACTTCCTTCTCCACCTTGTCGTCCACGGAATGTATCAGATTGCTCATACTCTCCTTCTGCGTTGTATTCTGATGAGAATGACCTGCCGTATCTATCAGGATATAATCATACCCTTTGAAATCTTCCAAGGCCTTCTCAATTTCTTCTACGGTATATATAATTCTGAACGGAACCTCTAGGATATTCGCATACGTCCGCAGCTGTTCCGCGGCGGCAATACGATATGTATCGGCTGTCAACAGCGCGACTTTCTTCTTTTGATCTACTCGAAAAATAGATGCGATTTTTGCGATCGTCGTCGTCTTCCCTACACCTGTAGGACCAATGAAAAAGACTATCTTAATCCCGTTTTCCGCCGGCGTAATGCTCGTCGGCATACCGAACTTCAATATCATCTTCTGATAGATATTGGCAAGAGCATAATCAAACGGCATATTCGGCTTATTAATCTGTTCAATCTCCTCGATAATCTCTTTCGCATATTTCTCATCCACTTCATTATCGAGCATCGTGTTATGAAGCAGCTTCATAAACTTATCGATTTCCGTCTCTTCTTTCTTTTCTTCTTTCTTATCTTCCTTGACTTCTTTATCTTCATCAGGCTTCTGCAGCTGCTGCTCCAGCAAAGACTGAAGGCTGTCAAGTTTCTCCTCAATAGCGCTGTTTTCTTTGCTGACAGGACTCTCTTTTATGACAGGCTCCTCCTGCATCGGAGATGTCTCCTTCGTCTGGCTCGATGCTATCACGCTGTTGATCGCCGATACAGCCGCCGTATACTTCTCACTCTCTTCTTCCAACGCAACCGTCACTTCAACTACAGACGGTTTCAGGAAAGCAAAAAGTCCCTTGGCTTTAACGTCTTTAACATTCATGACAACTACGCCTTCACCCAACTCGCGCTTGGCGTTATCCAATGCCTCTTTCTCGGTTTTCGCAGTAAATTTCTTGATTATCATTATGCCGTCACCATCCCAACAGACTGTAATTCAATATTCGATTCCACTTCATTGTATGACACAACGACCAAGTCTTTGAAATAATCCTCTGTCAATTTCTTGAAATACACTCTCACGATCGGAGATGTGATCACCAGAGGCATCTTGCCTAAGTCTTCCAGCTTCTTTGTCTCCGTACCTACAGAATCCATAATTGCCTTTGTCTTGCTCGGGTCAAGAGTCAGATAAGCACCCTGCTCGGTCTGTTTCACGCTGGACATGATTTCCTGCTCCAGCTTCGGATCGAGCGTCACCACGCTGGTCGTCTCATTAGAGAGGAAGAATTTATTGGATATCGCCCGCTTAAGGCTCTGTCTGACATATTCTGTCAGAATATCCGTATCCCTTGTTGTCGTCGCATAATCTGCAAGCGTTTCAAATATTGTAAGCAAATCTCTGATAGAAATGCCTTCCCGCAGAAGATTCTGCAATACTTTCTGTATTTCGCCCAGTCCAAGCAGCTTGGGAACCAGTTCCTCCACAAGAGAAGGATTGGACTCCTTCAAATTGTTGACCAGATTCTGTACATCCTGTCTGGTTAAAAGTTCTGCTATGTACTGCCTTATAATCTCAGTCAAATGAGTAGCGATAATAGAAGGCGGGTCTACTACAGTATAGCCCATGCTCTCCGCACGTTCCCTTTGACCTTCCGTAATCCAGATAGCCGGCAGATGGAATGACGGCTCGAAAGTCGGAATACCCGTAATCTCTTCTTCAACATAGCCGGGATTCATCGCCATGTAGTGATCAAAAAGAATCTCACCCTCACTGACCTGTACACCCTTAATTTTAATAATATACTGATTCGGATTCAACTGTATGTTATCACGCAGACGAATAATCGGCACCACCGTACCGAGTTCCAATGCGATCTGCCGCCTGATCATAACGACACGGTCAAGCAGATCACCGCCCTGATTGACATCAGCAAGCGGTATGATACCGTAACCGAACTCAAGCTCAATCGGGTCAACCTGCAGAAGCGAGGTGACGTTCTCCGGCTGCCTGATTTCTTCTGCCGCCGCCTCTTCTTCGTCCGCCTCATGTTCAATTTCCGCAGTTTCAATCGTACCGGCCATAACCCTGCCGGCTACGATAAACACCATTCCCAGTCCTACGAATATCACCGTATTAAGCGGCGTGATGACACCAAGCGCGGCAATCACTGCGCCGACCAGATAAAGCACCTTCGGCACGCCAAATAACTGTCCGATCAGCACCGTACCGAAATCGGCATCTTTGGACCCCTTAGTCACCAGAATACCTGTAGATAATGAAATAAGCAATGACGGAATCTGGCTCACCAGACCATCACCAATCGTTAAGATTGTGAACTGCGAAAGAGCTTCATTTAACTCCATACCCTGCCGCAGCACTCCCATGGCTATACCACCCACGATATTGATAAAAGTGATGAGCAGACCTGCCGTAGCGTCTCCCTTTACATACTTCACGGCACCATCCATGGAACCGAAAAAACTCGCTTCTTCCTGAATCTTCTCGCGTCGCTTCTTAGCTTCCGCGTCGCTGATTGCACCCGTATTCAAATCCGCGTCGATCGCCATCTGTTTACCCGGCATGGCATCCAGCGTAAATCTTGCCGTTACCTCAGCAACACGCTCGGAACCTTTATTGATAATCATAAACTGCACAATGATCAGAATAACAAATACAATACATCCTACAATAATATCATTACCGCCCACATACTCGCCGAATGTACGTACCACATTACCGGGATCGCCGGTCGTCAAAATCAATTTGGTGGAAGAAACATTCAGCGCGATTCTGAAAATCGTGGTAAATAACAAAATCGTCGGGAAATAAGACATGTTCAGGACTTCATTGGCAAACATACAACTGAACATAACCGTAAATGCCACCGCTATATTGCATGCCAGTAAAACGTCCAAAAGTCCCGCACTAACCGGCACGATCAGCATAATAAACGCCGCAAGAACATATGCAACTACGCCTATATCCGCAGTTTTCAATTTTCCCATGACAGCTTCCTCCTTTCCTAAACTTTACCTTGCAAGTGATATACGAAGGCAAGTACTTCCGCCACCGCCTGATACAGCTCCGGCGGGACAACGCTTCCCACATCTACATTAGCGTACAACATACGGGCAAGCGGTTTATTCTCTACAATTTCAATGTGATTTTCTTTCGCAGTCTCTTTAATCCTCTGCGCCAGATAATCCGCTCCTTTAGCTACAACATAAGGCGCATCGTACTTCTGCGGATCATACTTGATCGCCACCGCAAAATGCGTCGGGTTGGTGATGACCACATCCGCCTGCGGAAGCGCCTGCATCATGCGGCGTCTGGACGCCTCCTGCATTCTTTGACGCTGTTTTCCCTTAATCTGCGGATCACCTTCCTGATTCTTATACTCGTCTTTTACTTCCTGCTTCGTCATCTTCATATCATTTTTGAATTTCCACTTCTGATAGATATAGTCAAGCAGGGCGATAATCATATAAAACAACGAGATACGAATCCCCAGATTCACCACTACTTTACCTGCCTGCACGATTCCCTGATTCAAAGACAAATCGTAAAACCGGTACAGCGGAGGCATATTTTTCTTTAAATATGAATAGACAACATATCCGACCAGTCCAATCTTGAGAAGTGATTTGACCAGTTCCACCAACGAGTTCGGTGAAAAAATTCTCTTAAATCCGCTGACCGGGTTCAGTTTGTTGAACTTAGGCTGCAACGGTTTGGAAGTCGGTTTCCATTTGACCTGTACCACATTCGTCAGAAACGATACCAATGCTCCGATCAGAAGAAATGGAGCCAGTATAAGCAGCACCCTTGACATTGACTGAATGAAGATTGCACTGATCGTCTGCTCCTGTATGTTACCGTCATACATCTTAATATATTCCGGAATCTGGGAATAAATATCGTACATATTACCTACGAAAAAAGTTCCCATATATTCCACCCAGAAGTAAATCAGCAGAAAGAACGTCAACAATTCAAATGCATTTGTGATTTCTTTACTCTTGGCAACCTGCCCTTCTTTACGGGCATCCTCCAGTTTTTTGGATGTAGGGTCTTCTGTTTTCTCTCCGCCGGGTCCATCCTTGGCAAAGAACTGGAGATTATACTCTAGTATCACATCATTCCCTCCACAAACGATACAATCATCCTTTTCATCTCCACGGACACATAATCTGCCGCGGCTGGAAGCATTCTGGCAGTTAAAAATATGATTACGATTCCCACAAGTACCTTAAGCTGCATACCTACCGCAAACATATTAAGCTGCGGAGATACTTTCGCCAAAACACCGAGCACAGCATTGAGCAGTATCATCGTGCAGAAAATCGGAAGAATAATACGAAATCCAATGGCTATATAATCTCCCAGAAACATCACGACGGACTCTAACAAAGATTCCGATTTAAACACTGCTCCGTTAACGGGAATCAGCGTAAAACTGTCTATAAGCGCACGCAGCAGATACTGATACATGCCGGAAACCAGCATATACAGCGTAAAAAAATACTGGTAAAGCACCCCCGTAAAGGTTGCCTGCTGTCTGGTCGCCGGATCCATCAGCGACACCATGGAAACGCCGATTTCCATATCTGCAATGCTTCCGGCAAAGGAAGTCACCGTCGTACATATCTGAGCGCCCCAGCCGATCAAAAAACCGGTCAGAGCCTCCTTCATAACTACTACTGCATATCCTAATATCGTATTGTATACAACCTCGTTATGACCTACCGCGGCATAGACCAGATATGCCAGAAAAATGCTGAATCCCACTTTCACCCTTCTCGGCACACCGCTGATGGAAAAGAAGGGCGCTGAGTAAACAAAACAGGTGATCCGCACAAGAATCAGCAAAAAATATTCTAAATCTGCATAACTAAACGTAAAATTGATCATGCCGTCACTCACTTTTATCTGATATAAGCACCGAAATCAGACCACAAACTCACCATGAACTCTATCATCTGATTCATAATCCAGTGTCCTGTAAGCATCAGCATCAGAAAAATTGCCAATATCTTCGGTACAAAAGTAAGCGTCTGCTCCTGAATCGAAGTGACTGTCTGAAAAATACTGATAATCAGACCGACACACAAAGACACAAGCAAAAGCGGCGCCGCACATTTAATGATTGTAAATATAGCCGTCTCCGCAATGGCAGTGATGTCATCTATTGTCATATCTTCCTCCGTTTTCCGCTACCAGTAAAAACTGTCTACCAGTCCTTTAATAATCAGATACCAACCGTCCGCCAGCACAAAAAGCAAAATCTTGAAAGGCATGGAAATTGTTGTCGGCGGCAGCATCATCATACCCATACTCATAAGCGTTGAAGCGACCACCATATCAATTACAATAAACGGTATATATATCAGGAAGCCGATGATAAATGCATATCGAAGCTCGCTGATGATAAAACTCGGCACAAGCACACTCATCGGTATCTCATCTAATTCACCGTTCCACTCCAGACGACTGATATCCATAAACAAATTGACATCCTTCTTGAGCGTTTGCTTGTACATAAACGTCCTGATGGGCGCCGCTGCCTTTGTAATCGCTTCCTCTTCGTTCAGCTCACCCGCTTCATAAGGCACCACTGCCTCCGTATAGACCGATGCAAGCGTTGGCTGCATAATAAAGAACGTCAAAAAGAGCGCAATACCTATCAACACTGTGTTAGGCGGCGCCGTTTGTGTATTAAGAGCCTGCCTCGTAAAATGCAGAACAATAATGATTCTGGTAAACGAGGTCATCATGATAATCAGTGTCGGTGCAATAGCAATAAGGGTAAGTATCATCAGAATGCGCAAAGCGCCATTCACGCTGCCGTTGCCATTGCCGTACATAATCGTCACCGTATTGGCTATATTCAATTCTGCGAGATCATCGGCATTTTCTGATGTTCCCGGCGCTCTTTCATTCGTCCGCTCTCCCGTAGTTCCGGTAAGATTGGACTCTCTGTAAGGTGTATCCGCCGACGCCATCGCTGTTGTCTTCTGACTAAGACACAATATGCCTGCCATTAACAGCAGGCATACTAATTTTGCCAAATGATATCCGGAAAAAAATTTCTTCATTCGTCTCGCCCATCTTCTTTTTCCAGAAAATTCTTTTTTTGTATTTTCTCTAAGACATCTTTAAAGCCTTGTCCTTTAGACAAGCTTTTCTCAGAGAAAATTAAATCCTGTTCAGGAATCTCTGTTAACATTGTAACAGTATCTTTACAAATTGCTACCGCCAAATATTTCCTTCCTACTCGAACAATCTGGACATACTTATTATTAGAGAGTCTGATCGTATCAAGAATCTCCATATTGACATTAGCATTCTGGCTCTTCTGATACCCTGCCGTCCACTTGGTGACCCAATATGTAATCACAAGCACGAACAGAAACAGAATAAGTACTGTCATAAACTGTACATAAGAATCAACACTCTCCGATACAGAGGATATCATTATCCCACTACCTTCTTAACAGCCTCTAATACACGGTCTGCTTGGAAAGGTTTTACGATAAAGTCTTTGGCGCCGGACTGGATGGATTCAATAACCATAGCCTGCTGACCCATTGCGGAACACATAATGATCATTGCCCCGGGATCTGACTCTTTGATCTTCTTTAACGCCTGAATACCGTCCATCTCAGGCATCGTGATATCCATCAGTACTAAATCGGGCTTTAATTCGTTATATTTCTCGACAGCCTTGGCACCGTTCTCGGCTTCCCCGGCTACATTATACCCGTTCTTAGTCAAGATGTCCTTGATCATCATACGCATGAATGCTGCATCATCACATATTAAAATATTTTTTGCCATCTTTCTTCTCCTATCACATTTTATTTGATAATTTCAGTTACGCGAACGCCAAAGCTTTCTTCGATTACAACTACTTCACCTTTTGCAACAAACTTACCGTTCACCAATACATCGATCGGCTCACCGGCAATCTTATCAAGTTCTATAATCGTACCCGGCGAGAAGTCCAAGATATCCGAAATGGATTTCGATGTTCTGCCAAGTTCTACCGTGACTTCCAACGGCACATCTTTAATCAGTGTAATGTTCTCCTGCGTCTGTGCCGGATTAAAATCATTGGAAAAACTCTGGAACTGTGCCGGTTGTATGTTCATATTAGGCTGCATCTGCGGCATCATCTGCATTTGCGGCATCATTTGCATCTGCGGCATCATCTGCATTCCGGGCATTCCCATCATTCCCATCTGACTCATGTCCATTTGCGGTGCCGCCATCTGTGGTGCCGCCATCTGCGGCGCTGCCATTTGCGGCGCAGGTGCGGGCGCTGCCTGTGGTGCGGGTGCAGGTGCAGGTGCTGGCTCGCCTAATTGGTTCTTTAAGAAAGTATCGCACAATTCTTTCGCAAAGTCTATAGGGTACAGCTGCATAATTGTAGAATCAACCAAATCATCAATCTGCATCCTGAATGCAATCTTGACAAAATCTCCTTCCAAGAATGGAGCAATATCACCACCGGACTTGAAAGCCGTCAAATCAACCAAACTTGCCTCCGGCGGACTGATATCAATCATTTTACCAAGCATTGTAGATAGAGAAGTTGCCGATGAACCCATCATCTGGTTCATAGCTTCGGAAATCGCACTTAAATGCAGTTCTCCCAATTCTCCGTCCGTATTACTTCCGTCTCCACCCATCATAAGATCGGTGATAACCTTTACATCATGTTCTTTCAGTACGAGGATGTTCGAGCCATCCAAGCCCACCGTATATTTAATCTGAATAAATACGCACGGCTTTTCATAATCTTGTAATACGCTCTCCCATTTCGCTATCGTAACAACAGGCGTCGTAATATTAACTTTACGATTAACAAGCGAGTATAATGTTGTAGCAGAAGATCCCATACTGATATTGGCAACTTCGCCAATCGCATCCTTCTCGATATCCGACAAAATCGTACTGTTTGCGTCACCTGCTTCTGAAGGCGCAGCCACCGGTGCCTCAGATACTGCCGGCGTTTCAGGTATAACCGGTTCTTCCGGTGCGGCTACCGGCGCGCTTCCTGCGTCGCTTGGTGCATCCATACCGCTCAAGAGTGCATTTATTTCATCTTGTGATAACATTCCGTCCATGCCTCTACTCCCCCTCTCTGATTACCGACGTTACACGCACAGCATATTTATCTTTACTGGATCCCGGTAATGCGGTGAATTTCTTAATATTGCCGACATATACTTGCAAATCTTGTTCTATATCGGTATCTAATCGTATGATATCTCCGACCTGCAGATTGACAAAATCGTTTACCGAAACTTTCGTCTTGCCAAGCACTGCCTTGACCGGCACATCCACTCTCTTGATCAATGCTTCGATATACTCCTCGAAATCCTCTTCCCTCTGCTCCTGCATGTTAGCATACCAGTACTTCGTATTCAGCTTATCCATAACAGCTTCCAAAGTGAAGAACGGGAGGCATATATTCATGAAGCCTTCCACTTCGCCGATTTTCATATTCAGCGTGACAATTGCAATCATATCATTCGGCGCTATAACCTGCGCAAACTGGGAATTCGTCTCAATTCTTTCCATCACCGGATTCAAATCAACCACATTCTTCCACGGTTCACGCATAAGCTGCATGCACATCACCATCATTTTCTCTACAATCGTCATCTCGATTTCTGTAAAATCCCTGTTCTTATCAAGCGGTTCTCCGCTGCCGCCCAACATCCGGTCTATCATCGCATATCCAAGCTGTGTCGCCAGCTCGATTATGATTGTACCGCCAAGCGGCTGGAAATTAACAATTCCCAAAATAACCGGATTAGAAAGAGCATTGGTAAACTCTGAGAAAATAACCGTCTCAGAACTTGCCACGGAAATCTGTATATTCTTTCTAAGATAAATCGGAAGACTGGTAGATAGCAATCGCCCGTAATGTTCATATATAATTTCCAGTGTTCGCAGATGTTCTTTCGAGAACTTGGTAGGACGTTTGAAGTCGTAATTCTTCACCTGCTTATCACTGCTGTCATTCATATCTTCTGCGTCAATTTCACCGCTGCTTAGCGCGGCAAGCAGATTGTCAATCTCATTTTGAGATAGTACCTCTCCCACGAAAGTTCACCTCCTGTGGCACAATTTAAGGAATTATTGAATCATAATGTCACTAAACGCCACATTAAAGATAAACTCGGACTCAAACATTTTCTGAATCCTCTCAAGTATCTCAGCCCTGATCTGATCTTGATTGTTTCTTGCTTCATCTACCGTATACTGACCGATAATATCATTAATTTCACTCTTAATCAAGCTTTCCCTGCTTTGCATTGCCTCTTCCGAGCCGTATGTCTTATAGTCCTTATCCTTGGTATTCATAGACAAAGTTACGACTGCAATAAAGAAGTGCGGGTCACCGTCGTTGCCGTCGGCATCCTGTTCAACCTTAAGCGGAATCGTCATCTTCTCTGAGATATCATATGTCGCAATATCAGACATCGGAACAACTACTTCCTGTGCTTCCTCTCCGTTTCCGTTCGCTTCTAATTCCAGATTGAGCGCCGTTGCAATGTTATCCACCAACGCAGCTGTCTTTCTCGAAGTACCCGTTACACTGAACATCATGATTGCAGTCAGCACAATGTTGACGATCAACAGCGCCAGTATAACAATCGAAATCAAATTCTTCTTCATGACTGATTCTTCTCCTTTATACACTTTCTATCTTCCGCATATATTTTATCACGCGAAATATTCATTGATATACTAAATATTATCCCATTAGTATGAACTCAATGAATTATAAATCTTAATCTCAACACGGCGGTTCTTGGTCCTGCCCTCCGCAGTAGAATTATCTGCAACAGGCAAATACTCTCCTCTGCCCGAATGCTTAACTTCTGCCGGATTCAGATTGGTGACAGACAGCAGATAATTAAACACTGACAAGGCTCTTCCCGAACTCAACTCATCATTATTGGAGTACTTTGCCCCCGACATCGGCACGTTGTCAGTATGTCCCTCTATCTCTATCGTCCCCTCCGCATAACGTTCCAAAATCAGCCCGACCTGATCTAACACCGGTTTCGCTTCTTCTTTTAGTTCTACGCTTCCGGAATCAAACAAAATTGCGCCTTTTAATGTCAATTGCACATACTGGGAAGTAAATTCAACATCAATGTCACTGGTCATATCCTTCTCGGCAATCGCTTCTTCAATTTTCTCAACAAGTTCCTCGGATTCTTCCATCTGCGCTTCTTCCAGTTGTTCCTGCGCAGCCGCTACATCGTCGTCGACAACTTCACCTTTATCCATTTTACCCGTGCTGTTAATATATTCATCCAGTTCATTCAACTGGCTGACGCCATTACTGATTAACACACCGTCCCCAATCGCAGATGCACCCGCATCAAATACAGAAAACATCTGGTTGAAGGATGCTGCAATCTGTTCTTGTTTATCCTCATCAATACTGGACATAGCAAAAAGTAATACAAAGAAGCAGAGTAGCAGGTTCATCAAATCACTGAACGTCGCCATCCACGCTGGTGAACCTTGTGGTGGCTCTTCCGGCTTCTTCTTAGCCATTCGCTTCACCTCCAAGCTCGTCGTTTGTGATTGTCCTGTCGCTCGGTGCAAGGAATGACTTCAGCTTCTCCTCAATAACACGCGGATTCTCGCCTGCCTGTATCGACAAAAGCCCTTCAATCTCTATCTCCTTGACCATCATCTCTTCTGCATTCTTTCCTTTCAGTTTCGTGGCAACCGGAGAACAAATCCAGTTTGCCAATACCGAACCATAGAATGTCGTTATCAGAGCTGTCGCCATGTTAGGTCCAATGGATGCAAAGTCAGATAAGTCTTTCAACATAAGAACCAGACCAATCAAGGTACCGATCATACCCCATGCAGGTCCCATGGCTCCTACATTTTCCCAGAAACCAATCTTATTCTTATGCCTTTCCTCCACGCTGGCAAGTTCCGTCTCCATAATTGCGCGTACAAGTTCAGGATCGGTACCATCCACAACAAGCAAAATACCTTTTTTCAAAAAGTCATCATCAATATCTCCGGCAGCCTCTTCCAGAGAAAGCAAACCTTCTTTACGAGCAACATTAGAAAGATCTATAATCTTCTGAATGATCTCCGGAACATTCATGGCAGACTGTTTAAAAATCAACATAAAACTCTTCAAGCCACCCAAAAAATTAGGCACTGAATAGCTCGCCAGTATACACATGAAAGCACCGCCAAATGTAATAAGCGCTGACGGTGCATGAAGAAAGCTCAGCACTGCTGAAAAACTCTTGCCAAACACCATACCAAATACCATCAACGCCAAACATGCTAATAAGCCGATAACCGAAGCTATATCCATCTGTACTCACCCGTTTTACACTAATCTGCAAAAATATCCTTTCTATACGATTTTACTAAATTTTTCACTTCTTGTCTACTTTCTTTTACAATTATTTTCCGCCCTGTTGTGAATGTCAGAACGGTATCCGGCGTCTCCTCAACCAACTCAAGTAAATCAGGATTAATAAGGATTTTCACGCCGTTAATCTTAGTAACTTCTATCATAAAAACCTCCGAACGGATATTACCCTAAATATGTATGCTGTCAATGCCATACTATATGTAACTGCATTGAACTTTTATATTCTACCACACATCTTAGAAAACTGCAAAAAAAATCTGGAAAATTCAAATAAAAAATACAAATCGTTTAAACTACAAAAGAGGAACTCCCCAAATAAGAAAGTTCCCCTTATTATATGCCTTAAGGCACTTATTTTATCTCTTCAGATTAACAAGTTCTTCCAACAGTGTATCGGAAGTTGTGATGATACGGCTGTTTGCTTGGAAACCACGCTGCGTTGTAATCATCGTGGTAAACTCAGAAGACAAATCTACGTTACTCATCTCAAGCACACCGGAAGTCATGGAACCGCCGCTCGCCGTAATATCCTTGCCGACACCATCGAACTCACCGGAGTTCTGTGTTGCGGAATAGAGGTTGTTACCAGCTTTGGAAAGACCTGCCGCATTAGCAAATTCTGCCACCGCAATCTGTCCTAACAGTTTCGTCAATCCATTGTCATAGGAAGCGGTAATTCTGCCGTCCTGTCCTATTTCAATACCAATCAGTTCGCCAATCTTTCTACCCTTACCGGAAGCGCTGCTGTCTTTGGAACCAGGTGTCAATTCCAGCGTACACTTCTTGCCGTTACCTAAGTTTTTAACAGATGAAAAATCTATTTCAACATTACTGAACTGGCTTAAATCAATCAATTCTCCTGACAGAGAAGATGCCGAAGGGTTAAACGTAAGGGTTGCCGACTCATTACCCTGCGATCCAATATAGGAGAAAAAACCTGTCTCATGATCAAAGACCAGTCTTTGACCACTGCTGGTCTCCGTCTTGGTAATCTGCGCACTACCGTCAGAAGCTACATCCGACAGTGTGTAAGATATGCCGTCTCCGGGCTTACAGCTGAATACATACTCCAGAATCTTAGCGTTGTCATCCGGATCAGTGGGATTTGCTCCCCCTTTGTAATGCAAAATCGTACCGAATGCATTATTTGCGTAATTTGCATCCTGCTCTGCTTCTAATTCTACGTCAAATGTGATAATACGATCTGTGCCGTTATCACCGTTCTTTACCGTAACATTGCTTACCGTCTGTCCGTTAAATAAGCTGGAAAGCGCATTCTGCCAACTTGTATTATTAGCAGCCTCAGTACCCTGATCAATTGCCACGCCGTCCTTCTCATATTGGTTGGTCTTAGATGAGAATATGAAATTATACGGTTCACTCTGCAGCTGTTCCTTTGTCAATGTCAAGGAGCCGCCTACTACAACCTTCTGTCCAGCCGTCACCTGCGCCGTTGCGCCTGCCGCCGTAACATCCGTACCGTTTACGGTCTTAATAGTAACGTTCTTACCTGCAGCGACAAGAAGCGCATTGTCATTGTATCCCTTCAAGACATCTCCGTTTGCCAATGTCACACTGTATGTCTGTGTAGCGGAATCATAAGTCGCAACGCTTCCGCTAAGCGGATAGTAAGTTGTTGTTGTCTTAGGAGGTATATCACCACCGAATGTCGCAATCTGATTAATATTGCTCAGACCGTATTTCTTCACTAAGGATACACCCGTTGCATCCATAATGTCATCTAACTCTACACGGAATTCATCGTCGCTGCCAATCCCATGGAAACTCATCTTAACCGTGTACGCATAACCTTGCGAGTCAAAAATCTGGAATGTACGAATCGCGCCGCTGTCGCTGTTGATCGTCGGATCTGTCTTATCTAAGATACCGGATAAATATGCCTTGGTAGTCGCTTCCGGCGGAGCCGTCAGATTGTTTGTATTCATTACCTGAAGCGCTGATACTACATCGGATCTGATGTCGCCCGTTTCAGGATCTACCTGCCATCCCATAACCGTATAGCCCAGACTCGCCATAACCAGATTACCTGCACCATCCACAGTGAAAGAACCGTCTCTTGTAAAGAAGTTCTGAGAACCGTCACTTACAACGAAGAAAGAATCTCCCTCAATCATAACATCCCACGGATTATTGGTAGACTGTGCGGAGCCCTGCTGTGTGATTGCAGTGGAAATGGCGCCAGTCTTAGAACCAAGACCTATCTGTCTCGGGTTGACACCGCCTCGTCCGGTAGCTGCATTCGCACCGGAAGCTGCCTGTGTTGTTTGGTATAACAAATCATTGAATACCATGTTCTGTGATTTATATGCTGTTGTGTTAACGTTCGCGATATTGTTACCGATAACGTCCATTCTTGTCTGATGCGTCTTAAGACCTGCCACACCAGAGAATAATGATCTCATCATAGTGATATGACCTCCTTATATCTGTGTCGAAACCGTCCGGACGACTGCCCTCCGGCAGTCATCCCATCGTCCCATCCGTCATTCCGGGACGCAAGCCTCCTTGTAGGTCCGGCTATATAATTACGGCTCCGTCAATATTTGTAAATACATTTTCATCGGTTTCTGTCTGATCCATAGCCGTGATAACCGTATGATTCGGTACATTCACGATAAACGCCAGTGAATCAACAATAACTAATGATTCATTAATTCCCTTCGCACCTGCTTTGGCTGCCCCCATATTCAGGCGTTCCACCTGTTCCTTGGTCAGTTCAATATTCCGGTCAACCAGACGATTCGCCGCATGTTTGGAGAATTTCACCTCTTCATCAGTCCGAATATCTACCGTTTTACCCGATAAAATATCCTGAAAACTCGGTCCGTTCTGTTTTAATGCGCCTGTCTGTTGTCTGCCTGCGTTTAAATATTGATCCTGCAGCTGCTCTATGGAAAGGAACTGATTACTTTGAATCTTCATATTTACTCTCCTCCTTGAGATGACCGCTATCGCCTCCGGCGATGTTACTTTCACAGTTCCTTCTGTGTTATCCTTACCAGATTACTTTTTGTCAGCGTCTCCGACAGGGTCCTTCTGATCTTCATCAGGGTCCTTCTGGTCTTCGTCCGGATCCTTGTCGTCTTCAGCCGGAATGATATCTTTCATCTTCTTGATATATGCTTCAGCGCCCTCAATATAGTCGTCCGTCAGGAAACTTAACTCGTATTCATCCATACTCTTCAGAATCTCTTCCAGCTTCTCTACATTGTCTCTATCCGCATCTGACAACATGCCAATCTCCGGAAGTTTCTTGTAGATGCTCAAGAATTCCGCCGCCTTCGCATAGCCGTCCAGATATTTCTTGTCAGCCACTTTATCCAGATCATCCAAGGAATACAACTCTCCGGCGATGGAAAGATACGCCTTATTGTTCTCATATACGACAAAATCCACATTACCCTGTACCTGAGTCGTTCTGCCTGAACTGTCGGTGACTTTCATAAGCACTGTCTGCCCTACTAATGTGGACGCTCTGGAAAGTTCCAATGTCGCGCTCATATTCTGCATCTGCTCTAATGAAGAGAATGTCGCGAACTGAGAAATATACTCTGTGTTAGAAGTCGGCTCCAACGGATCCTGATATTTCATCTGCGCAACCAGAAGCTGTAAGAATGCGTCTTTATCCATACCGGAATTAGCTTTCTTAGTATTCTCTTTGGCAAGGGATGCTGCTGTCTGACTCTCAACAAACTGACCGTTTACTACTTCTTGTACTGCTCCCATATAACCACTCCTCTCTTTATGCTGTATAATCTACTGTGTTACCGTTCGCCTTCATCATTTCCACTGCAATACGTTCAGATTCTTCCATTTCGACTAACTCGTCGTCTTCGTCGATTTCATCCAGATTAATCTTTCTCGTACTCTTAGCGGATTTGCCTTGTTTCTGATTCGCATCTGCGTCACCCTGTGAAAACTGCTGACCATACTCATGGCTTGCAACCGTGACTTCCACCGCATCAACTTTGATTCCCTGCTCTTCAAACTGTTCCTTAAGCTGGATAAGCTGCGTCTCAATCACTGCGCGCACCGCTTCATTCTGTGTGGTAAACTGCGCCGTAATCGCTCCGTCTTTCGATGCAATCTGAACGTTTACCGTCCCTAAGCTTGCCGGATGAAGCTGCAACTCCATCTGCTGCGAGTCAGCCTTCAAGTTGATTTTCATGTAATCCATAATCTGATTCATGATATCTTCTGTCTGCATAGACTGATATCCCGCGCTTAAAGGCGTCGGCGTCTCGACCGTTTCTAACGCTTTGTCAGGCATCTGCAATAAAGGATTTCCTGCTGCGTTGTCCGCCGCATTTCCTTCTCCTCTGCCGCTGTCCGCTGAAGCGTCCTTTGTCTGCATCCTACGCATATCCTGTGCTTCCGGCTTAGATGTGTCCGTCACTTCTTCCTGAACGCTCTTATTGCCGCTTGCATCGTCCACGGTCACTTTCACCTGAACCGTCTCGCCGTCCTTCTGAACGGATACCGTATAATCCTTCATTCCTTCCAGATTTACTTCCGGAGTATCCTGCGCAAGCGCCTCGCCCAGCACTTCTGATTTCCCATTTTCGGAAATCATCTGTTCCACTAACGCGTTAAGTTCTTCTTCACTGAGTCCCAATTCTTCTTGCAGATTTACAAGACTTTCCTCCACCACTGTGAACAGATTCTGCAAATTACCGTAAAGCGTCTCGTTTGTCACAAGCGAAAGTTCATCAGTATTGCCCGATATCTGAAGCAAAAGCTGTTTCAGATTGCCAATGTCAAACAACTCAACCGCTGTAAGTCCGAGCACTGCCATGGCTTCTTCCACTTCTTCCGGCGTTACGTCCATTTCTTCGGCGATATCCTTCACCAGTTCTTCAGCTGCCTTCTTCACTTCTTCCGCATCGTTATCTGTCTCTGCGGTTTCATCGGTATGCCGAATAGTTGTATCTTTCTCCTGCTGCATCGTATCTTCGGTTTTTCCCGAATCATCCGTCCTATTCGCACTGCCAGCCTCACGATGTCCGGTATTTTGTGCCTCAGCATCTTTCTTGAGCGTGTTTACAGTCGTATCACCTGAAACCGCTGCAGTGGTTCCGGCTGCATCTGCATGAAGACTTTTGAGCGTATCATTCACTTTCGTCATAATCTTGTCGAAACTGCCCTTTACGAGTTCCTCCTGCTTTGCTCCTGCCTGCTCTGTCTGACCTGCCGTCTGACTTGTCTTGAAATTAAGCAGTGCATTCACATTGTTTACAGTCATTCTCTTTTCCTCCTTTCTTTAATTTTCAAGGTTCTCTGCCTTTCGGCATTGATTATATATAACGGATGACATTGCATACTTATAATACACTTTGTCATCTCAATATATATCGGCTCATTTATTATATTTCTTTAGAAGATGATCCTCATTGATTGCGGCAGATTTATGAATCCGGATCCATGATTCTTGTCAATCTTGCCGCGACCTCAGGATCCATAACACCCAATATCTTACCGCGGTCCTCCGCGCTCATCTGATACAGAATCTTAGCCGCCAGATCAAGGTCATCCGTCATGCTCTCAAAGATTGCTGCCGCTTCCTTCGGTTTCATCTCGGAATAGGTCTGTGCATAATCCTGTATTTCCTTGCTTACCTCCACCTGCTCAACTACCTGTTTATATAAATATTCCGCCATGGCGGGATCCATACTCTCATAATACTTCTGGTATGCTTCCGCTCCCGGTCCCTTTTCCGCATAAACTACTTCTTCATAAAACTCTGTTTTGATCCTGTCAAACTCGACCTGCGCGTCTTCAAAAGTCTGCAGCCTGTCAATTTCGGCACGGAGTTGTTCCAATTCTTCCGAATCCGTATTGCTTGCAGTCTGCGCTCTTTCCAACTCCAATTCCAATTCTGTGATATAATCCACAGCTTCACGCAGACTGGTATAACCGCCGTACGCCTCTTCATCGTCCGTGGTTACCACCGCATCCTCCGGCAAAATCTTATTGATTACCGGAACATCCTTTAATACGGGCGCAAGTACCCCTGAACCAAAACCGCCCACGTCCAATTTAATCAACAGACAAAGGATCGCAAGCCAGATAATAACAATAACAATCGTTACCAAAGCAACGGACACCCCGCCGGCATCTTCATCTTCCGCCAGCTGCGCCTCCTGTGCGGAAATCTCCTTCGCACGCTGCTTGGCTTCCTTTTTCTGTGCTTTCTGGTCGGCTTTAATCTTCTTGCGCTCTTCTTTTAATCTCTTTTTTTCTGCCTTAGTATCCACCTCGGCATTCAAAAGTTCGTCAGCCATACTTACTCCCCTTTTCCACGCTGTCCATAAGTGTAACTGGTCAGCTCGTCTACCGCCTTACCT
>VSOA01000460.1 GCA_009774585.1 Lachnospiraceae bacterium | reverse complement strand
ATTTGCCGCTTTATTATAACTTTCCTTGTAAGAAGCAACATATTGTTCTGGCATCGTTCCCATAAAAGCAATAATCTTAATATAAAAATCCTCATCCCCTGTAAGTTCCGCCCAGAATCGTTTACCTGCCAATTCCTGATACATCTTAGGCTTACCTCTTCCACTCTCCTTTTTCTTACCATAACAATATCCAATGTAAGCCTCATATCTGGCTTTCGCCTGCTGTGCCAACTTGGCTGCTGCCATGAAATTCTGTTCCTGGCGTTTTTTGCTATCAGCATTAAATACAGAAGGCCCACTCTTAACAGCAATGGCATAAATTGTATTACTATCATCATCTTGTATCATCAAATCAATGCCTTCTGCCAAAGCTTTTTTTCCACCACTTACCGCAATAGCAATTGGTTCAAAGAAACAATTACCAAAAATAGTTTCCTCGCTGGATGTAACAAATGCACTCAAAACGGATTCCACTATTTCAGAAGCACTCTCCATTGCTTTCGCACGGTATAAATACGGATTCTTTCTTTTGATTACTTTCTTGATATCAAGTGAATCTATTTTTTCAATCAATGTTCCATAAAATGTTTCCAAGGCTTTTGCTATTGCCTGCACTACTGCTTCTTCATCATAAGAATTGTTAATCGCCATATGAACTTCCTCCTAATTCCATTGCATTTTTTATTTTATTGTGTACGCTAGTTCCTCTGAATCGTTTCGTCTCTATAGTAGATGTCTTATTAGCCGTAGAAATAATTGCTCTGCCGATAGCCTCAGCTAATCCAATCGGAACTGCATTTCCAATCTGCCTATATTGCGCCGATATGGTTCCTGTAAACTTCCAATCATCCGGAAATTGTTGAATTCTGGCATATTCTTTTATGCTCAACGGTCTGTCCTGCTTTGGATGACAAAGCATTGTTGCTTTTTGTGCCGGTGATGTAGTAATTGTGGGTGAAGGTTGTGAATACGACAGTCTTCTATAAAATCCAACTTTACCGCCGCCAGAATCATAAGCCCCTCCCATAGCAACCGGAATAATTTCTTGTGGTAAATCTCTCCAGTTTCCGCCTTCTGGAACCATATGAAGATATTTCTTTCTATCTCCACTTAAGGGTGTATACTCCCCGGGATCACTTTCCAAATCTTTTATAACCTCTCCAACCGTTTTCCAACGGTAATCAGGATTTTGATGCATTTGAAAGTGAGTCGGTATTGGCAAGAATATATCCTCATTGTCTCGACTACCAATCAACACAAAACGTTCACGGAACTGCGGAACTCCATAATTTACAGCATCTAAAATACCGTAAACTGTTTTATACCCCAGCTTGTTAAATTCAGACAAAATAACATCTAAAACTGTTCCAAGCTTTTGTTCCGAATCATTCTTAACTCTTTCTTTTGTAGGAACATGCTTCAACGGCGAAGAAACTATACCTTTTACATTTTCCATCACAAAAAATCTCGGGCGAATATAATCTATCATTCTTATAAAGTCCATAAAAAGACTTCCTCTCGGATCATTAATTCCAAGTCTCTTTCCTGCAGTAGAAAACGGCTGACAAGGCGGTCCTCCACAAATCATAAATGGTTCACCTATATGTAATCCGGTCAGTTCCAGAAGTGTCTCCGGCTTTATTTCTCTAATATCTCCTCCAAGGACATTGTGACCATTAGCTTCCATCGTTTCCACACACGAAGGTTCAGAATCCTGCCCGATAACTACATTAAGTCCAGCCTTTCCAAGACCAATATCCAGTCCCATTGCCCCTGAAAATAATGAGATCACATCACGATTAGCTTTGTATTTCTCGCATATTTCTTCTAAACTAAAGTTTTTCATCAAACTTTTTCTCCATCACTTAATACAAATTTTCTTTCAAATGTTGTTCCGGTTGCCTCTGCAATCTGATCCAAGTCAGATACTGTAAATGTTTCTCTCTTAAGCTTAGCATTCAGATTCTGTGGTGACATTCCCATTCTGCGAGCCAATTCTGAAACACTAATATTTGTTCTCACACATAATACTTTTATTTGTTCTGATATAGTCATACAT
>VSOA01000459.1 GCA_009774585.1 Lachnospiraceae bacterium | reverse complement strand
ATTGTCTTCCATCCGCCGGACATTCGACACAATAGTCATCTTCCCGTCTTTCTTTGCTGCCATTTTATCATATATGTTTTATTTTGCCGCTGACAAAATTTTCATTATATCTTCTACTGCCGAAGTCATGGAAACATTAGCAGATAAACTCTTATCTCTCGAAACAATTTCAATGATATTTTGTTTTATATTTCTGGGACTGACAATTACTCTGAACGGTACACCAATAAGGTCAGCATCCGAAAACATTACACCGGCACTAACCCTGCGGTCATCATAAATGACTTCAACACCTTTGTTTTGCAGTTCTTCATACAACTTGCCGGCATAATCCTGAACCCCGGCATCATCGGCACGGACAGCACAGAGGTGTACCTGCCACGGCGCAACCGCCAAAGGCCATATCGGACCGTAATCATCATGGTGAGCCTCACAGATGGAAGCGGCAAGTCTGCCGACACCGATACCATAACATCCCATAACCGGATACCGTGCTTCTCCATTGGGGTCAATATAGGTCATATTCATGGATTTGGTATACTTGGTTCCGAGCTGAAAAATATTGCCCACCTCAATACCACGGGATACTGCAATCGCAGGTTTACCACAATGCGGACAGATACCGCCTTCCTGTATTTTAGCAAAATCATGGTATTGTGCGCCTTCTATATCACGCTTCATATCCAGTCCGGTATAGTGATACCCGTAAACATTTGCACCGCAGGAAAGATTGTTCATTCCATTCAGGGAACGGTCATACAGAACAGTGAAATCGCCGCTTAGATTAACAGGTCCGATATAACCGGCGTTAAGTCCGCTTTCTTCGGTGATAATTGCCGGATGGATGTCATATCCCAAATAATTTGTGAGTTTGGTTTCATTCACCTCAAGATCTCCACGGATAAACAGCACAATATAATGGTCATCCGAATTACGCTGATAAACAACTGCCTTGCAGGAAGTCTTTTCATCACAATGCAGGAACTTACAAACGTCCTCAATGGTATGAATGTCCGGAGTGTGTACCAAAACAAGTTTCTGGGAGACATCACTTCTTTCGTTATGGATAATACACTCTGCCGCCTCCATATTCGCACGGTAATCACATTCTGTACAGCCAGCGATAGAATCTTCCCCGATAGGAGTGAGAAGCATAAATTCATGGGAAATATTACCGCCCATCATACCGGAATCGGAAGCGACCGAAATAACCTCCGTCAATCCTACCCTTGCATAGATGCGCTTATAAGCCTTATGGCACTTGTCATAATAATCTTCCAAATCTGCCTGACTGGTATGGAAAGAGTAGGCATCTTTCATTGTGAATTCACGAACACGAATCAGTCCCGCCCTCGGTCTTGCTTCATCGCGGAACTTAGTTTGTATCTGATATATCATAAAAGGATATTTCATGTAGCTCTGTCCGTAATCACGCACAAGATGAACGGCAGCTTCTTCATGTGTCATACCAAGCACAAGAGGACTTCCACTGCGGTCATGGAAGCGGGCCATTTCTTTACCAATGCTCTCATATCTACCAGATTCCTGCCAAATAGAAGCCGGCATAACGACAGGAAACTGAACTTCCTGCCCTTCAATAGCGTCCATTTCTTCACGGATAATCTGCTCTATCTTCCGTGCAATTCTTTTCAGCGGCATATAGGATGAAAAAATACCGTTTGCTACACACTTCATATAGCCGCCGCGCACCATCAGAGCATGGCTGTCAATGTTACAGTCTGATGGTCTTTCCCGAAAACGTTCTCCAACAAGTTTTTCCAGTTTCATAAAGGATACCTCCGTATTTTGTTTTTGAACACAAAAAAACCCTAAGCCGACAATATATCAGCTTAGGGCGAACTAAAGCTAAGTCCGTGGTACCACCTAAATTCGGAATAATCCGCACTCTCTGGCACAAAAGAAACTCTGATGCCATATCTCTGTAACGGGAGAACCCGGCGAGGCTTACTGTTATTTCAGCTTGCAGCTCAAAGATGGGTTGGGCATCTTTTCAATAAAGGCTCGCACCGGCCGCCTTCTCTCTGAAAATCCGAGATGCTTACTA
>VSOA01000458.1 GCA_009774585.1 Lachnospiraceae bacterium | reverse complement strand
GAAGTAATGTATAGCGACAGTTATTCTATTTGCTTCTGGATACATCCCGACACGGACCAGCCATGGACGAGCATAGTTTACATAACATATAAAGATGGCTTTATGAGCCTGATGCCTACAAGCGGACACGGAGATTTCTTTTTCCGTATCAAAGACGACAGGGAAGCCAACGAGTGGCATGATATTATGTGCAGAAAAGCGGTGCCGGGACAGTGGGCGTTTATCTGCGCCACATATGACGTGATTACGCATATTGGCAAGATGTATTTTAACGGTTTGATGGTCGGGAGCAGAGAAAACATGCCAAACCTTAAGATTGTCGAACAGATTATAATAGGCGGAGACGAATATCAGAACTCTTATGAAGGCAAGCTTGCAGGGCTTGAGATTCATCATTATGTCCTTTCGGCGGAACAGATTGAAGAGAAGTTCAGAAGCTATCAGCAGGAGCCGTCATTTCTGGGAACAGATGGAAGAAAATAGGATTTTGACGCCCGGCGTATAATTTCCGGTCATTCATATAAGCTATTTAAAAGATAAGCTATTTACAAGATTAATGTGAACTGATGAATGGAGGAAATTATGGAGTCTGTATGGCGAAGTACGGTGTCACTGCCGAAATTTGAGAGTCTGCAGGGAGACGTCAGTACGGATGTGCTGATTATCGGCGGCGGCATCACGGGGGTATTGTGTGCCTATTTTTTACAAGAGAGGGGAATCGATTATCTGCTCGTGGAAGGAAATGAGATCTGCCACGGCGTGACAGGCAATACGACGGCAAAAATTACGGCGCAGCATGGATTAACCTATGCGAAGATGATAAAACACGCCGGACTCGGGAGGACGAAGCTGTATCTGGAGGCGAACCAGAAAGCGGTGCAAAAGTATGCGGAAATTGCATCCGGTATCTCCTGTGATTTTGAAGAGAAGACGGCGTATGTCTATTCGATGGACGACAGAAAGAAATTGGAGAAAGAAGCGGAAGCTTATCGGCTGCTCGGTCTGGATGATGAGATTGTTGAGCCGACGGAGCTTCCTTTTTCTATGGCGGGAGCAGTGCAGATGCGAAATCAGGCACAGTTTCATCCGCTGAAGTTTGTTGCGGGGATTGCACAAGGCTTAAATATCTGTGAGCATACTTTTGTGACGCAGCTTATGCCGGGAAAAGCGATTACGAACCGGGGGTGTATTGCTTACCAGAGAGCTATATTTGCCACTCACTATCCGATAGACAATAAACACGGTTGTTATTTTATAAAATTGTATCAGCATCGTTCCTATGTGGCTGCATGGGAGCAGGCGGCGTGTATAGACGGAATGTATGTGGATGAGGATAAGAAGGGCATGTCGTTCCGCAGCTTCGGCAATCTGTTACTTGTCGGCGGCGGTGGGCATAGAACAGGGAAAAAGGGCGGTAACTGGCAGGAACTGCGTGAGTTTGTACAAGAACATTATCCAAATGCAGTGGAGCGGTATCATTGGGCGGCGCAGGACTGTATGCCGTTAGATGATGCGCCTTATATTGGCGTATATTCGAATGCCATGCCGGACTGTTATGTGGCGACAGGATTTCGTAAGTGGGGAATAACATCTGCTATGGTGTCGGCAATGCTGCTTGCGGATATGGTACAGGGGATTGATAATCCGTATACTGAAGTATTCCGCCCGGCGAGAAATATTTTAACGAGACAATTGTTATGTAACAGTGCGGAGGCGGTCTGTAATCTGCTGACGCCCACAGCGCCCCGCTGCCCGCATTTGGGTTGTGCGTTAAAATGGAATCAGGCGGAACACACATGGGATTGTCCCTGCCATGGTTCTCGTTTTACAGAAGACGGAATGCTACTTGACAATCCGGCGAACGGAGATGCAAAATGGAGAAAATAGAAAGCGGTGGAGGATGTAGATGGAACGTAAAGAGGATATCGCAGGGAGGGCGTGTTTATGAATCGGGAAACATACTGTCTGTTAGAGAATTATATGCTTTCCTGCATGGAAGACAGCGCACACGACAGAGAACATATATACCGTGTGTTATTTAATGCGCTGGAGATTGCAGAAACGGAAAGC
>VSOA01000457.1 GCA_009774585.1 Lachnospiraceae bacterium | reverse complement strand
TTACATATTTTTGACTGTACCAAGTATAGCATGGATGCCTTTACGGGGAAAGAGCAGAACCGTGCCAATGTTGTGCCAATTTATTTTTATGAAATATTTTTAGCATGATAACCTTGTAGAAATATCAATGTTCGTGTGATAAAATTCAATTATATTGGAAATTGCATTAAAGATATTATTTATATAAGAGGAGATAGCAATGAGTTTAGAAAGCGGAGGACGAGCAGATAAGTATGGAAATCAATATGAAAATCGCTATTTGGCGAAACTTTTACTTAGACTTATAAACGAAGAAATTGTTTCTGTGGAAGTAGAACCGTTAGGTGTTGAAGGGGAAGGTGTTGAGTTTATAAGCACAGATGCACATGGAAATCAAAATTACTATCAATGTAAAGCAAGTAATACAACACACGGTTCATGGACAATGTCTGATCTTCAACGCCATGATGTTTTTAAACGATCTAAGAGGCATATTGAAAGCGGAGACAAAAAGTATTATTACTTTATTTCCCCATTGCAATATGGTGAATTAGATGAACTTTGTAAACGAGCAAGAACAAATTCGTCAGCACAAGACTTTTTGGCGTATCAAATAAATAATCCTAAAATTGAAACAGTATTTAGTAAATGCGAAAAACACTATAGCCTCGACAGAAATAATCCACAGGAATTAAAGAATCTTATCTATATACTTGCTCATTGTTATTTTGAACATTATTCGATTGGAGAAGAGGAAAGGCGAGATTTAGAAGGACGTATAGGAACAATTTTTACAGGTAAGACATCTACCATAAGAAATCTACTTGAACAATACGCAAATGATACTGGAAGTTTTGGAATTAAAATAACGGCAAATGATGTTATTGCATACATTACTGAAAGACATGGTATATCTGTTCGTAATTATCATCATGACAATAGAGTGCTAAACAGGATTACTACTTTAAATGAAATATATTGGGGAACATTCAAAGCTATCAATAATCAACTCATTCATAGAAAGGAAACAGATTTTACAATAAATCAGATTATGCAGGGCAATTCTCTTATTATACATGGGAAGGCCGGCGTTGGAAAAAGTGGATGTATTCAGGAAATTATGGAGTTTTTACAAAAGTCGCAGATATTATATCTGGGGATAAAATTAGATAAATTTGTACCAGATACATCTGCAGATGAATTTGGACAAAAACTGGGTTTGCCAGAGTCGCCAATATATTGTCTGCATACATTATCAGCAGGAAAAAACTGTGTGTTGATTTTGGATCAACTTGATGCTCTGCGTTGGATAGGGAGGCATTCTGCAGTAGCGTTAGATGTATGCAAAGAAATGATATCCCAGGCCAATGATATTAACAAATATGAAAATGGAAAAATATCAGTGGTATTTGTATCACGAACTTTTGATCTTGAAACTGATAGAGGTTTGCAATCGCTATTTTCTAATATAAAAAATGACAGCAATTACTTTTGGAAAAAAGTAGAAGTTGGCCTGCTTTGTGATAGTGATGTTAAAACAGCAGTTGGGTCTGATTATAGTACATTATCAACAAGGTTAAAGGTATTATTACGAACACCGTCTTCATTGTATGTATGGTCGCACTTAAATAAACAGGAAAGAAAAAATTCGATTACGTCTGTGAACCAGTTGATGCAAACATGGTGGAAACAGATACTGGAAAATTGCACTATAGATAATCATTTATCAGAAGCGGAAGTAACTGAATGCAAAAATGATATTGTGACAAAAATGAATGATAATGCTGTATTTGTACTTCCATATATGCTGTTTGAAAATAAGCAGAAAGTAATAAATTTATTGATTTCGGAGGGATTGTTAGTTAGGAATGAAAATACAATAGCATTTACTCATCAAAGCTTTCTGGATTATTTTATTGCATATAAAGCTATGAGGGATATATATTCAGGAGTAGAATTGACAGATATTTTGGGTGTTAGAGATAATCAAACTCCTAAATTGCGTTATCAGTTTTTAATTATATTACAAACATTGCTTGATTCTGATAAAAATATGTTTTTAAAGCAATGTGAAACCATGCTTGTTTCAGAT
>VSOA01000456.1 GCA_009774585.1 Lachnospiraceae bacterium | reverse complement strand
ACTATGTACTCTGCAATCTTGTTGTCCGCCGGCAGCGGAACCCGAATGAAAGAAGAAGTTCCAAAACAATATCTTCTTTTGGGAGGCAAACCAATGATAATGCACTCAATCGAACGTCTTGATCGCCTGACTATGATAAACGAAATCATCATAGTATGCGATAACTCATACAAAAATCATTTGGAGAAGATGATTAAGGAATACGCCATAACAACTCCTGTAAAATACGTACAGGGAGGTGCTTTAAGACAAGAATCGGTGTACAATGGGCTCCAGCAAGTGTCAAACAACGACGTCATAATACATGAAGCAGCCAGGCCTTTCGTAAAAGAGTCGGAATTCCAAATTCTTATCGAAGATGAGAGCCGAAATGCGACACTTGCCTATGACATTCCTTTCACAGTCCTTAAAGGAAAAGAACATATCACATCGAATCTTGACAGGTCCGAACTCATAAATGTCCAACTGCCCCAAAAGTTCGATACCTCAGCTCTGATACAGGCCCATAAAAAGGCTCGGGCAGAAGGAAACATCTACACTGAAGACGCATCTCTTATGTTTGCGAACTCCGACATTAAAATAAAGATTCTAAAAGGTTCGTCCTACAATGTAAAAATAACCGAACCCATTGACTTGGTACTGGGTGAGATAATCTACAAAAACATAATAACCAACCGCAATTGATTTAATATGAAAACATGCATCATCACAGGTGCTGGATCCGGCATCGGCAGAGAAGCGGCTATTCAAATCAGCAACGGAGCGGAATATCAAAATCTCGCACTTCTTGGAAGAAACAAAGACGACCTTGAAATGACAAAGTCATTGATGAAAAGCAATGGCAAAGACATTTCCATTTGGCTTGTTGACTTCTCATCACCCGAATTCGTACCCAAGGTCATAGAATCCATATATGAAAAATACGGTTCAGTTGACTGCCTATTGAACATCGCGGGCTATACAGACCCTAAACCACTCTTGCAGACATCATTAGAAAGTATGATGACCACGTATAACGTAAACGTGATGTCTCCCTTTATGCTCATCAGGGAATGCGTCAGATATATGAAAAACATTGGAGGCAAGATTCTCAATGTCGCCTCCACCGCAGGAATGACACCTCGTCCCGGATGGCTCAGCTATGCATCTTCAAAGGCTGCAGTTATATCCATTTCAAAAACGCTTACAGACGAATTGGCTGAATACGGAATTAAAGTGTATTGCGTATCCCCGGGAAGATGCGCCACAAAATTAAGGAAAAGGCTCGCACCAAATGAAGACCCCACCACCATTATGCAGCCAAGCGAGGTCGCAGAGGTAATCTGCAACCTAATAAGTCAAAATGAAAATTGCCTTGACGGACAGAACATCGTAATCCGCAAGCAAATAAAATAAAGATACCAAGACTCATCTTATTGCCATACAGCTTCTCGCCATTTGTGTGAATCCCCGCTTCAAAACACATAAGTACAAGGCAAGACAACAAATTCCATCAAACGACCATATAAACGTCTTATTTATCAATGAATAAAAAGGCCACTGAAATCTTCAGGCATCTATACTATCAAAAATACATTCCATACAGAATCAACAGGATTCGTAAGCAGGAAAAGATTAAGGTAGCTTTTCATTTAATAAACCTCGGTGCATGGAAAACAGAAGAACTATATCGTTTGATGCTCAAACATCCTCGTTTCGAGCCGTATTTGATAATTTCAAAAAACACCGAAGAAGATGATCGTGAAAATATTATACACTATTGCCGCCAAAAAGGATACTCATTCCACGAAATAGATTTTCCAAACCAAAGAATATGGGACGTATGCTATCCTGACATCGCATTCTATCAAAAACAATATGATGACACATTTGCATCTCTGACAGAGATGCTGAAATTCCACAAAACTCTTTTTTGTTTTGTCATCTATGGATTTCATAGTTCAATTGAAGAATGGAGCTACAAATGGCCTTATCTGGAGAAATGCTGGCAAATTTATTATGAAAATGAAACGTTAAGAAGGCAATACGCGAAATTATTGGACTCAAAAATCCCCAATACCTTCGCAACCGGACTGCCGATGAT
>VSOA01000455.1 GCA_009774585.1 Lachnospiraceae bacterium | reverse complement strand
ATAGTGCCACCGCCTGTATTTGATAATTACATTATACCAAATATAGGCGGTGGTATCTACTTTTTCAGCGGCCTCCCTTCAAGTTAGGGAGGCTACCACCTTGCAACACGACTAAATGCGCCTATGTCGCACCAACCACTGATTTTCAGCAAAAATGCGCTTATATTGTATCTAAAAACGCCACAATTCGTAAGAATCATGGCGTTTTGTCCGTTTTAATATACTATTCTCATTAATCCAGCACAATTCAGTTAGAACTTGCCAGCCTTCGCAGCTTCCTCGATCGAAACTGCAACAGCAACCGTAGCGCCAACCATCGGATTGTTACCCATACCGATTAAGCCCATCATCTCAACATGTGCCGGAACGGAAGAAGAACCTGCGAACTGTGCATCGGAGTGCATACGTCCTAAAGTATCTGTGAAACCGTAAGATGCCGGACCTGCAGCCATATTATCCGGATGCAGTGTACGACCTGTACCGCCGCCGGATGCAACCGAGAAATACTTCTTGCCTGCTTCTGTTCTCTCTTTCTTATATGTACCTGCTACCGGATGCTGGAATCTTGTCGGGTTCGTAGAGTTACCTGTGATGGAAACGTCTACGTTCTCTTTCCACATGATTGCAACGCCTTCCGGAACGGAGTTAGCGCCGTAGCAGTTTACTTTAGAACGAAGACCGTCAGAATATGCAATTCTTTCAACTTCTTTTACTTCGTTCGTATAAGGATCGTACTCTGTCTCAACGAATGTAAATCCGTTAATTCTGGAAATAATCTTAGCAGCGTCTTTGCCAAGACCATTCAGGATAACACGCAAAGGTTTCTGACGAACCTTGTTAGCTTTCTCGGCAATACCAATTGCGCCCTCTGCTGCTGCAAAAGACTCATGACCTGCTAAGAATGCGAAGCAGTCTGTCTCCTCTTCCAATAACATCTTACCCAGATTACCGTGTCCAAGACCAACCTTACGTGTATCTGCAACAGACCCGGGAATACAGAATGCCTGAAGACCTTCGCCGATCGCTGCCGCAGCGTCAGCCGCTTTCTTGCAGTCTTTCTTGATTGCGATTGCAGCGCCTACCGTATAAGCCCAGCAAGCATTCTCAAAACAAATCGGCTGAATTTTCTTAACCTGCTCATATACATCTAAGCCGGCGTCTTTAGTAATTTTCTCAGCTTCTTCGATAGAAGAAATACCATAACTATTTAATACGGAATTGATTTTATCAATTCTTCTTTCATATGATTCAAATAAAGCCATCTTATCTTAATCCTCCTTCTATTCGCATCTGGGGTCAATAATCTTAACAGCATCATCAACGCGTCCGTACTGTCCACATGCTTTCTCATAAGCAGTATTCGGGTCATCGCCCTTCTTGATGAAGTCTGTCATCTTACCAAGACTTACGAACTTGTAACCGATAATCTCATCATTGGCATCCAGTGCGATACCTGTTACATAACCTTCAGCCATCTCAAGGTAACGAGGACCTTTCTTAAGAGTACCATACATAGTACCAACCTGACTTCTTAAGCCTTTACCTAAATCTTCAAGACCCGCACCAACCGGAAGTCCATCTTCTGAGAATGCAGACTGCGTACGACCGTATACAATCTGTAAGAACAACTCTCTCATCGCCGTGTTGATCGCGTCACATACAAGGTCGGTATTCAGTGCTTCCATAACCGTTAAGCCCGGTAAAATCTCAGACGCCATAGCAGCAGAATGTGTCATACCGGAACATCCGATTGTCTCAACGAGAGCTTCCTGAATAATACCCTCTTTCACGTTCAATGTCAGCTTACACGCGCCCTGCTGAGGAGCACACCAGCCTACACCGTGTGTCAAACCGGAAATATCTTTTACCTCTTTTGCCTGAACCCATTTTGCTTCTTCTGGGATAGGAGCACAGCCATGGTGAACACCCTGTGCCACTGTACACATTTCTTCAACTTCTTTTGAATAAATCATGTGATAACTCCTTTCGATTATGTATAAATTATTTCATAACAGCCTCTTATGAGTCTGTCATAACCGCTAGCTTTATTTTCGCACATTACACGTGAAAAATCCAGTTATATTTTAC
>VSOA01000454.1 GCA_009774585.1 Lachnospiraceae bacterium | reverse complement strand
AGCCTCCATTGACTAAGCTCATAATCTTCCAACTTCAGATCGCCTCTGTCGATCGCCGCCAGAATATCCTGTGCCCACGGCACTAACAGCCACACGATCGTACAATGTTCTTTGGAAACCGCATCCAGTATAATCTCCGGAGTCGTTCCTTTTAAGAGTACCGCTCTGCTTCCTGCACACAAGCTTCCCATCCAATGAAATTTAGCGCCAGTATGATAGAGCGGCGGAATGCATAAAAATACATCGTTCCTATCCGTCAGATGATGCTTCTGCTCCATCTGCGCCGCCTGCAGCAAACTCTCGTGATTGTGTAGAATCGCTTTCGGGAATCCTGTCGTTCCTGATGAAAAATAAATTGCCGCATCATCCTCGTCTTCCAGACGTACAAGGGGCGGCTGACTGGAACAATCTGCCACCAGTTCCGGATAGCTCTCCGCAAAGGTCGGACATCCGTCCCCCACATAGATTAACAGCCTGCCTTTGTTAAGTTCTTCTTCTATCGCTTCGATACGTCCGATAAATTCCGGTCCGAAGAAAAGAATATGTACCTCCGCCAGATTCGCACAGTAAGAAATCTCTTCCGATGAGAACCGGAAATTAAAGGGCACTGCAATCGCTCCTGTCTTCAGAATACCGAAATAAATCGGAAGCCATTCAAGACAGTTAAACATGAGAATTGCCACTCTGTCACCCTTGCGTATTCCACGGCTAAGCAGCATATTAGCCACCCTGTTTGCTTTCTCGTCAAAGATACTCCAAGTAATCTCACGACGATACGGAGTTGTAGAAGTCTGCTGCACCAAATCATATTCTTTCCACGTTGTTTTTCTTGTATCTTCCACCAACGGATTGAGTTCCACCAAAGCGACCTCGTCACCGTACAGTTTATGATTTCTCTCCAATAAATCTGTCACTGGCATAGTAACTTATTCCTCTCTCTCTTTCTTACTGTAACAGTTTGATTTTCAACTTCACTGCTCTTTCTTATTATCTGCTCTTCTTAGCATTTGTCTTTTCTTGACAGTTATCACAAATTATTCTATCATATTTTCCGTGCATGAATCGATCGTTACAAAAACACAGAAACGAGGTAAAGATTGAAAATTAAGATTTTCAATCGCGAGATTTGTGTCTGCGCGTTGCTTGCCACAAACTCGTTTATGCGCAAAAAGCAGCGCAGAAATGGAGTAAACTATGGTCATTGATTTCCACGTACATACATTTCCTGACAAAATTGCGCTGGCTACTCTGGAAAAACTAAGCGAACTTTCCTGTACGCAATATTTCACGGACGGCTCTGTCTCCGGGCTGCTCGCCTCTATGAGAGAAGCTTCTGTATCCTACAGCGTCAATCTTCCGGTCATAACACATGAAAGCCAAGTGGAAAAAGTTAACTCTTCCATGATTTCCGGCAGGGAAAACCTGTTAAAACAAGGCATCGTCACTTTCGGAGGAATGCACCCTGATTATGCTGATTATAAATCGGAACTGCTTCGTCTGAAAGAAAACGGTATTCCGGGAATCAAGCTCCATCCTGCCTATCAGCATACGAATCTCACCGATCTTAAAATGATGCATATCATTGACTATGCTTCACAACTTGGTCTGATCATACTCATCCATGCCGGAATCGACATCGGCATCTATGACCACAATTATGCGGATGTTGAACAGGTTCTTACCGTAATTGACGAAATACAGCCACAGAAATTTGTTCTTGCCCACATGGGAAACTGGGCCTGCTGGCATGAAGTGGAACAACATCTCGCCGGTGCTCCCGTCTATCTGGACACCGCCTTCTCCATCGGTCCTCTCACGCCATGTAAAACAGTTCATGGCAAAGAGCCGTATTTATCATCCAATCTGTCTGACAACAATTTCGTGCGTATTGTAAGAAAACACGGCGTCGACAAAATACTGTTTGCCACAGACTCCCCTTGGGAATCACAAAAGGACTATATCGCACGGATTCAAAACACTTCCCTCACCGCGCAGGAGAAGGAACTGATTTTCTCTGCAAATGCCAGACGCCTGCTCGCCTTATAGCATTCATACGGCATCGAAGCCGCAATGCTTTCAAATCACTGATTCAGATGTCTCTTG
>VSOA01000453.1 GCA_009774585.1 Lachnospiraceae bacterium | reverse complement strand
ATACAAAATATAATTTTTAAAAATTACAAGAATCCCCACATCAACAAGGCAATTAAGGCAGATAAACGTTATGTTTACTCTATCTGTCTGATATTGTTCCTGATTTGCCATGGGCAAAATCTGTTTATATGCAAATACTAGATATGAACATGCTGTGTTTAATAAAAATAAGAAATACACCAAATACAAATTTACCGGAACATTCTGTTCAAAATTTACCAATAAAGGCAAAAAAGGCATAATGCATATACCTATCCCAAGCATGCTAATCCCAATCACTCTATAACATTTCTTATAAAACTGCATTAGCATTTTTATTCTTTGTATATCATTTTCAAAAAGCGGTTGATATAAATAAAAAGCAATTGCTGAACTCACTCCTAATTCTGTAAGAGATAAAAGCGAAAGCACATTAGAGAACAAACCATTTAAGCCTAAATATTCCGCCCCCAACATATGTATAAATACAGTCCTTATCACAAACTGCAATATACCATTTAGAATCTGTTTTATCCCACTAGTTGTCATTATCAATAGGACTTTACGTGTCCGTGTGTCTTTCATTTATTTCCTATATCCCCCAAAATCTCAATTATGATTTGCCAAAACAACGCCTAAACCGCCGATTAGCCCTCTAATCGCTTCTACCTCGGCTACCGGATCTCTGCTGCACATGCCGTTGCATATGATTGCCGTTTTGGACATTCCATATGGCGTATATTGAAAGTTTTTAAAATTAGCACATATCAATGAAATAGTAATCACATATGTTAATAACAATATTATATCTTTTCAAATCCATTGCCATTTGTCTGATAAACAGTTTACTTCCTTGTTTGTTAAGTCGAAACCCGCCATCAGAAAAGAGCCACACTCCTTCTTGAAACATCTTATCATCTTGATAATCCAAAAAAGGAACCGCCATACCTTCTATTGCTCTATTAATCGTTTGATTCAAAACACATTCCTTAAATTCTTCTGCAAAATACTTATTTAAACGTTTTGAAAACGGCGGCACAACAATAACAGGTCTCAATTTTTTATCAAAACACAGTTTTATTATGCTCTTTAATATTTCACAATTTCTTTCCATAATTTCATAATGTTTTTTCTTTAAGTCAGAAACTTGAAAATCTTTTATCTCAAAAAGTTTCTTCCAAACTGCAACCAAATTTTCCATTTCTTTTATAGACGATTTTTCGCACATTTGTTGTGGGAATGTATCATATATATCTTTATACGGACGCACACCTCTGATAAGATGAAATAATTTTTTCGGAAATAACTTTACGGGAAAGAGTAAGGGGAAAAAGCTCTTCAGCTTGGAGGTTATTTTATATGACGGGTTCTCATTTTTATCTAATAAATCATAATAAAGATAGTTCTCCCCTGCCTCTCTGTAAAGTGGACAACAAACTGCAATAGTAATCACAACAACTCCCTGAGGTGCAATCTTACTTATATTTTTTTCAAATAACACATAATCCATCTCAAGGCTCTGCGCCTGAAGGGAAAAGTCTCCCCAATTCAAACCCAATTCCCCGGCGGCGCCAAAAGCAAATTTTGAATAGGTACTTCCCAAATTTACAATTTGATATTCTGATGATAAATTATTTTTAAAGCATTTTATATCATTTCTGGAATTTCTATAATCCGTTGATTTTTTATATAATTTATTAATGGCTAAAATAAAACTGCCGCCTAACACTAAAAAAATAACCCATCCAATGATCATTTTCTATTCTCCTACTTTCTACGAAAAAATAGAAAGCTAATTAACGCTTTTAACTTATCCCGTTTATCTGGCTTACAATATTTACAAAATAGTTTTTTCTTTGACATTTTATGATAGTCATTCCAAAAATTATTGCGTTCTTTTCCCATAGGTGCAGATATATTGTAATTACTATTATATTTATAAATAGCTTCTATATCGGTTTCTTTCCATATAAGGAACTCCTTAATTTTGGTAAATAAATACAGCCCTTTTTCAGAATGACATATAATACTCGAAAGTCCTTTATTATCATCCAACTCTGGTGCAATATTCTTATATCCCCAACAATCTGATATCGTAATATCACTTATTCTGTTTCCCCTTTTATATAAGCAATTACTACAC
>VSOA01000452.1 GCA_009774585.1 Lachnospiraceae bacterium | reverse complement strand
TGGGTGTATATTATCATATATGTTATTTTTGGAACATGTTGGATAATACGTGGTGAAAAAGAAAATGATATTTTGGGCAAGAAGTTTCATAGAAAGATGTGGGAACTTCCTATTACTATCGAATATAAAGGACGTAAACTTACCATTGACAGAAAAGAAGAGTGTTTTAAGTGTGGTTATTTCGATTGTGGATGGAATGAAAGAAGTCCTAAAAAATATACATATTTTATCAATGACAATCCAGTAGCATGTATAATAGAAATAAAATATACTTTGCGAAAACATTATTTCACAAAGTTGAATCATGAATATAATGTATCGGATTTTAAGGATATTGTGAAAGAAGCAATAAAAGAAAAAAAGAGACAGGATAAAATTAGATTCAATAAAATTATGGAAAATGATAATGATGATAGAAAAAAGTTATATGAATTAGTCAGTCAGGAGGATTCGGCAAATGGATAATAATAATTTGAACAGAGCAAGGGAATGTAGCTTTAGAAAAGATAATTTATGTGGCAAAGCAAAATCTTGTACAATGTGTTCATATATGAGAAATGTAGCAGAACTATGGAAAAAATTTTGTGATACGCCGATTCAATATAGTAAAACTGGATGCACAACAGAAGAATTTAACAATTTTCCCATTGGAACATTTAGGGCAGATATTGTAGATTGGTTTTATAAGACTTTTGAAGTGGATATTGATGCTTTAAAGGAAATGACTGGAAGGTATGACAATAAAAACAGTGAAGATATACCAAAATACATCAAAGAAAGTAACCGCATAAAGAAAGAAACGTGTAAAAGCTGCATGGAACAGTTAAAGGGTGTTCTTTCCAATGAACAGTTGGGTAAGTTTAAGGATGCGTTTTATTCAGCGGTAAATGGGTACATATTGAAAAGAAAGGATTGATTTAATGGCAACAGATAGACAAACACCATGCTTATATTATGTATGTGCTGGACTATGTAAGAAGGGTAGGAAAGCGGATCATGCTCATTACTGCCAGCATTGTAATAAGTATAAGCCGAGGGCAAGGGTAAGATATAGGAATCAGAAGAAAGAGAAATTGGATAAAATAAGAAAAGAAGAGAGGTATTAGAGAATGGATATACATAATTTTCAGTTGAACGATATATTTCAACAGAACGCAAGAGAATTTTGCACAAGACCAGTACGGGACATGAAGTATCAACCTGGACTTGAAAACGGTTGGATGGTATATTTTGAAGGTAATCCATCTAATAAAGGAAAGTCAAGTCATTTTGGAGTTAAATTCTTTCCTACAAAGAATAAAGCGCAAAGTTTTATAGATGCTGATGAAAAGCAGTATGCTATGGTAAATGGTGTGCGTGTAGGAATGAAAGTAAAGTGTGATGAACCATTACCAGTATTATATAGGGAAGAAATGGATATAGAAAAGAATGAAGGTGTGTTGTTCCAGTTTGGGGATAAAGCCTTTATATCTGATGAATCAGAGAAGTATGAGTTTTACATATTGGATAGTAACTGGTGTGATTGTGATACATGGATTATTCAGGATATGGAGGGTAATATTCGTGTTTGGGATCGTACAATGATGGATGAATTATTCTTTTTCGGTAGGGAAGCAGAATGTGTGTATGAGAAGACGAGTGAAGGGGAATATCTGCAAGTTGCAGTTTGAGTGTGGATGAAAAATTAACATTTTACATATAGTAAGGTATCAAGATTAGTGGTATAATGCAGTTGTTAGTTTTTTAAATTTGGTATCATAGGCTGATTACCTTTGATATATTTGATTGATTGATTTGTGGAGAGGTCATAGCTTCGGTTATGGCTTCTTCTGTTTTTGAAAAAGGTATCGGTGGATGGTTCGAGAGTAAGTGGAAATCCGGGTGTAGTTTCGAATAATAAATCTTACATATGTAGGAAATAAAAGGGATAATTGGCATAAGCAAAGTTAGAATGGAATACTATTAGTTATGCTTTAGAAATATAGTTCGGTATAGAACAATTTTAAAATGATATGGGGTATGAGAATCCTTTGATTTATCAGGGGATTTTTTATTTGGTGCGCCTTGCGGCGCACGTTTCTAATGGGTGAAAGTCCCTAATCCGCCCTGGTAGTGGGAAGGATACAGCCAA
>VSOA01000451.1 GCA_009774585.1 Lachnospiraceae bacterium | reverse complement strand
TATGGAATGCCTATTTTATCAATTGCTTCCTTTGGCTGTGGATCTTTGGTTGCAGACGTGTTGATCAGGACATTTAACCAGTGTTTACAGGCATCCGCATTGTAGATTCAAATTACTGAAAGGGAAAAGCAATGAAGAAAATGCCTTATATTGTACAACAGGGAAATCGGAAAGTATTGATGGTAAACGGTAAACCATTTGTCATGCTTGCAGGGGAAGTGCATAATTCTAATTCTTCCAGTGTGGAGTATATGGAACAGGTGTGGAGTAAGGCAAAGGAGCTGGGTATGAACACCCTGCTCCTTCCTGTGACATGGGAACTAATCGAGCCACAGGAAGGGGTATTTGATTTTGACCTTGTGGATGCATTGATTCAGCAGGCAAGAAAAAAAGAAGGAAAACTTGGTTTTCTGTGGTTCGGTTCATGGAAAAATGCCCAGTGTTATTATGCGCCTGAGTGGGTGAAGGCGGATACGGAGCGATTTCGGCGTGCGCAGGTTATACGCGGCAGGAATTTCTGCCGGTTGGAAAATTTTTATGGGATGTCATACACCAGCCTGTCCTATTTATGCGAGGAGACAGAAAAGGCGGATGCAAAGGCGTTTGCCGAATTAATGGCACATATCCGTACCGTGGATGGGGAAGAGAACACAGTGGTTACAGTGCAGGTGGAAAATGAAACTGGCCTGATGGGAAGTGCAAGGGAGCGGTCAGAGGAAGCAGATGCACTGTTTGCGGCACAGGCGCCGGAGGCATTCGTACAGTATATGAAGGAACATACTGCCACAATGGTTCCACAGATAAGGGAAGCTGTAGAAAATGGCGCTGCATCCGGGAACTGGGAGGAAGTTTTTGGCGAAGCGGCTGAGGAATTGTTTAGTGCATATTATGTTGCAGGTTATGTGAATGCAGTTGCCAAAGCAGGGAAAGAGGCTTATCCACTTCCGATGACTGTGAACTGCTGGCTGGATAAAGGAGAAGAGCCTGGGAAATATCCGACAGGAGGACCGGTATCAAAGGTTCTTGAGGTATGGAAATATTGCGCGCCGGAAATTGATATTTTTTCAGCAGATATTTACATCAAAGAATTCATGGATATTTGCGATGAAATGACGAGAAGATACGGGAATCCTCTCTATATTCCGGAATGTGCAACACACAGTTATGCGGGGCCGAGGGCGGTATACAGCGTGGGTCATTATCATGCGATATGCTATGCACCATTTGGCTTCGAAGATATGGGAAAGGAATTTTCTGTTTCTCAGGGTTTTCTGTTTGGAATGGATACAGAGGACCCGGCGTTGAGTACGCCGCAGAATGTGGAAGAATACGGATGGTATAACAGGACTTTGCAGTCCATGATGCCGTTACTCGCGTCTAAATACGGCACGGAAGATTTACAGGCAGTATCCTGTGAGCGGAAAGATGATGATGTCATGCTGTTTGGAGATCTTGGATTTAAGATTCTGATGGATACGCCGATGGTTAAGCGTAAAGATGGGGTCTGCCTGATCCTAAAAGAAAGTGACGACACTTTTTATCTATTGGGTAATGGCTGTATGATTACCTATTTTTCACAGAATCCGGAAATGCCGTATGGGGAGATTTTTTCCTATGAAGAAGGGGCTTTTGAGGATGGAAAGTGGAGGACCGGGAGACGCCTGAACGGGGATGAAGTTACAATGCTGATGTTTGAAAGACCGCAGTTGACAAAAATCAGACTGCACATATTTGGCTAGGAGGATTGCACATGGTATGGAATTATAAATATGTTGTACCGTAAAATAAGAAAGTGCGTGTGATTGTACATACGGATTGTAAAAACGAGGCAGATGACCAGTTTGCACTGGCGCATCATCTTATGACCCCTAAATTTGATGTAAGAGGGATTGTTGCAGGACATTTCTGGAAAAATCCTCAGACATATGGAGTGGAAGGAACCGCAAAAGCCAGTTATGATGAAATCATCAAAGTGTTGAATTTAATGGGACTGGAAGGAGAATATCCGGTACTCATGGGGGCGGCTGCTGGCATGAGAGACGAAGAAACACCGATTGATTCTGAAGGGGCAAGATTTATTATTGAGGAAGCGATGAGAGAGGATAAAAGACCATTGAACATTGCCTGTCAGGGTGCAG
>VSOA01000046.1 GCA_009774585.1 Lachnospiraceae bacterium | reverse complement strand
GCCTTCGGTCCTTCTTCCCAACAAGTCGCAACGGCACATTTTACCATGGGATACTTCTCTTTGATATAATTGACCAGATCGGCATCCATATAGTAGGAGCCCGTTGATTCCGGATAGAATCCGAATCTGTCACGGAATTTACCGAATACGTCATCTACGATAGATTTCTTGTCCTCCATGGAAAACATCCAGATACAGAAATCTTTCGTTTTATATTTCTCACGAAATTCCTCACAAGGAAGACCAAGCAACGATAATGCAATCTCATCGCCATACTTCTCATGATCCTCTTTGGCGAGCGCCACCGCTTCATCATTAAATAAGGAAGCGTAGGTCATCTGAATCGTTGTCTTCAGCCCGTTCTTATGTGCAATTGACTGTTGTGTCCTGAAGATATCAAGGGACTCCGTCAAAAGTTCTTTTCTTCCGATATCTTCCTCTTTGCCGTGTCCGGTCACCTTCTCCGCGTACTCCGGTACCATCTCCGGACGATGGATGATGTTCACGATAAACTTATCCATACTGTTTCGCCCTCCGTTTTCATTTGGTGTTTGTTTTTATTTTAGCAATTTTTACTTTGCGCAATCGGTTGTTCATGTTTGAATCATAACAAACTGCACAGAAACTGTCAATGTATTTTTTGTTAAAAATGGGAAAACTATTCAGAAGAAATGCGTGTTTGATAATTTTCATGTCATTTTTGTTGTTTGCCATGTATCATAGCTGTTATAATATTGTCAAATTATCACCGTGAATAATAGGATATACAATACTTACTACAAAATCACTGCCAAAATCAATACATGAGAGCGACGAGCAGTCAGGACAAAAAAATCATCCGGAAAGGAATGGATCTACTTATGAAAATCACAATTATAGACGGACAAGGCGGAAGGATAGGGAAATCAATCATCGAACAGATTAAGAAGAAACAGAACGAACTGGAATTGTATGCTATCGGCACGAACAGCATCGCGACTTCAGCCATGCTCAAAGCCGGGGCTGATTACGGTGCGACAGGCGATAACGCAGTCATCGTCAACGCCGCAGATTCCGATATCATCGTCGGTCCTATCGGCATCGTGTTCGCCAATGCGCTGCTGGGCGAGATTACCCCCGCCATCGCTGCTGCAATCGGCGCGAGCAAAGCATACAAGATTCTAATTCCGGTCAACCGCTGCAATCATTTCGTAGCCGGCTGCACGGAAGCTTCCATGGGAGAGTATATCCGGATTGCAGTGGAGAAGATAGAATCGATGCTGTCCTGAGCAGTTGCTCTTCTGTCTATTCTGTACATTTTTCTTCCATCAACAAGCACAAAGATTATGCATGCTGAATATTGTAGAGAACGCGCATAATTGCTAGAATATGCCCGTAACGACAACAGTGTAGACAGAAACATGCCATTGACACGGCAGGAAGGAAAAGCATGAAAATTTATAACATTGATAACCCGCAGAAATTTCTTGATGTAGTAAAACAGTGTAAAGGTGAAGTTGAACTGGTTTCTAAGCAGGGCGACCGCCTGAATCTGAAATCCGAATTGACAAGATACATTGCAATCGCTCAGCTCTTCACAGATAATACTTTTATCAACGAGATGGAACTGATTGCCTCTGAACCTGAAGATGTAATGCTTCTTATGGACTATATGATGGAAGGGAAATAATTCCCTTCCATTTTTTATCTTCTTCCATGATGTCCATGACACCCACGGTGTCCGCCATTGTTTGGACACGCTGCCTGTACGCAGGAACCGTCACAATATCCGCCGCTATGAGCATATCCGCAGTATGCTGTCTCGTCGTGCACATGGCGTCCCGTCTCATTACAGCCCTCTACCGTACAAACTGCCGCCGCTCCGCAGGAACCGTCACAATATCCGCAATCATGTGCATACCCACAGTATGTTGCTTTATCATGGGCATGATATCCTGTTTGATCGCAGCCTTCTACCGTGCAAACCGCCACCGCTCCGCAAGAACCGTCGCAATACCCACTCTTATGACTATATCCGCAGTATGTCTCATCATCATGCGTATGCAGTCCTGTCTGCTCACATCCTTCTAACGTACAAACTTCACATACGGAAGCTGCCGCCACATTCGTCTGATTGTGATGATGCCCGTGTGCAGACACAGGCGTAACAAAGGATGCTGCCAGCAAAATTCCCATCATTCCCATAACCGGTATCTTTTTCATATACATCACCCGCCATTCCATACCATTAATAGTAGTTTTTACTTTTCTGCCCGTAATATCCCCGCCTATATTGTATTCATTCTATCGCCCTTTGTTCCCGATGTCAACAGGGATGGCCACACATTGTTCCCGAATACCGTAGAACGCAAAATAGCGGTTTTCCATAGGAATCCATTCGCGCTCAAACCGTTGCCACATCTTGGCTCCGTTACGAGCCAGTATCCTTTCACGCTGCTCCTGCGGCGATACTTCCAAGAAGAAGCGCAGATGATACGCCGGTCCGAAATAGGGGTGGCAGCTATATGCTCCTTCTATAATATTCAGTCTGCTCCACGTTACCTCATGCACTTCTCCCAATTCCATCGCGCGGCAGTCAAAACGCTTATATGAAAACCCTTGTTCATCTGCCAGATGCTCCAGCACTTCCGCCCGGAACCTCTCATAATCTACGTTACCGCCCGGCTGCATATACCGTTCCTTGGTCCGTTGTTCCGGTCGTAAGAAGAAATCATCCATATGAAAGAGGTTCCCGCCGAATTTCCCCAAAAGCGCCTCTCCGAGCGTGGACTTACCGCTGCCGCACATACCGTCAACCGCCACATAAACCTGTTCCCTCTCTCCTGTCTGCTTGGCCAGTTGAAGCGCACGCTCAACCGCAGTACAGACCTCTGAAAATCCATTGATTTCACGGTTCATTCTTAACCCCTTTCGGCTTCCGCCGCCATTCCCGTCTCATACTCATTCATCACACCGGCTCTTTTCAACGCCATAATGATAATCGGAATGAATACAATCTGCAGAATCATTCCCGGTATCGCATTCAAGAGCGCGCCTGCCAAAAATATCTGCATAGAAAATCCGTTTCCCGCAATACCGTACAACGCTATACTTGCAATCCCCCATGCCGCTCTTCCCGCAGCCATCGCACCAAGAAGGCTCGCATAGATATACGGCGTCTTTTTAGGCAGCTTCACATACAAGATTCCTGTCATCAATCCATATACTGCCAATTCCACTGCCATCGCCGCTGCCGTAGGCATCATCGGCGGCATACCGAACATCATGCTCCGCAGGAGCGGCGTCGCTGCACCGACCGCCAGTCCGTACTGCCAGCCGCAGATGAACCCGCACAGCATCACCGGAATATGCATCGGCAAAAGCATATTGCCAATCTGCTGAATCTGCCCCGTAAGAAAAGGCAGGACAATTCCCAGCGCCATAAAAGAAGCTGATAAAACAAGTTTACGTGTCTGTCTCATAATTACTTTCCTCCAAATATAAAGATTTCATTCTTGCCCGACTGCAAGATCATACGCGATTCCCATAACAAAAAAGGAACGCAAGCAAAGCGGTTCTTCCGCATTCGGTTACCTTCCTAGTAAATTAGACATCTATTCCTTATTTTTACATCCTATTTTTTATTCCGGTTATCCTGCTCATGATACCCTTACGGACACTCAGCATCCTTACCACCGGCTATGGCCGGTCACTGACGTATCATTTCCTATCTACACACATATCGTATTTTAGACTCCTGACATGTTTTTGTCAATATGCCTTGCAGATTTCCTCATGCACACTTCATACACGCCTTGTGGACTTCCTCATACGCACCTCATATCCGAGCAGCGTCCGGCTTTCCACTTCTTCCTCGTTGAGCATCTTAAGCAGCAGCTCACATGCCGTACGTCCTAACTCTTCCACATTATAACGTATTGAAGTAATGGAAGGTATACGGTATTCAAGCGTCGTGCTGTCATAGAAGGACACCACCTGAATCTGTGCCGGTATCGCTATCTGCCTCTGTTGGAGAGCATTTAACACACATCCGCACAGGAAATCATCCATGCATACGATGCACTCCGTTTTTTCCTCCAGAAGTCTCTCTACAACCCGCTGCGCTTCGCTGCTGTCATCAATATTAAGGAAGGTCTGCTTGCTGCCCTCCCATTCTTTTCTTTCGACAAAAGCATCTTCAAACCCCTGCAATCTGCTTCGATTGACAATATGATTTTCATTGCCGCCGATCAAGGCAATCTTATGAATGCCGTATTCCAACAGGTTCTCCGTCAATTCCCTGCATGCGTTTCTATGGTCGTTATCAATCTGCACCACACTGTCGTCATATGTGCGTCCGATTGCCACGAAAGGCACGCCGTTTTCTTTCAGATATTTCATCGGTGCATCATCCGCCAATGTTCTCGTCAATATCGCGCCGTCAATTTTACGGTTCGTCACCGCTCTTTCAAGCTGCGTAATATCTTCCGCCGTCACCATGGAAATCAGCACGTCGTATCCATGAGCAGAGGCTGTTCTGCTGATTCCCAACATACAATTCTGGAAAAAGGGCAATTCTACGATATTATAATCCCCCGGCAGTACCATTCCCAGATTAAACGTCTTATTCTGCGCAAGACCTTTGGCGACTACATTCGGACTGTAATGATGTTCCTCTATATATTCCAGCACTCTTCTTCGCGTCTGCTCGCCGATTCTTCCTTTGCCGGATATGGCTCTTGATACGGTCGTCTTGGAAACGCCAAGCTGTTTTGCAATATCTCCTATTGTTAAAATCTTATCATCCATGGTTTTTCATCCGTCAATCCAATGTTACTCTTCACACACCAGAAGCAACGCCCAAGCGGATATGATATGAATACGCATATCGCTTCTCTCTTTACGCTGTCACAAAACTATGTTACAATTCATATAACTCTTTGCGCAATCGGTTGCTCTCTACAAGATTACCAGATGCGCGACAGTTGCGCAAGCCATTTTTACAGCAAACATTTCAGCAGACCAGAACTATTGACAATTTCATCCAAATCTCCATAGAAAGGAAAACATTCTTATGAAAACAGACAGACTTTTATTCGGAGCCGCATATTATGACGAGTACCTTCCCTGCGACCGAATAGAAACAGATATGGAAATGATGAGTAAGGCAAATATCAACACGATCCGTATCGCGGAATCCACATGGAGCACTTGGGAACCGCAGGAAGGTGTGTTCGATTTCACGCATCTGCACAGAATGCTGCAGGCCTCCGCCGCACACGGCATTTCCGTAATCGTAGGTACTCCCACTTACGCCATTCCCACATGGCTTGCCGCCAAGTGTCCTGACATCATCGCCGAGACACATGGAGGTCCCGGACGGTACGGGCACAGACAGAACATGGATATCACCCATCCGATTTATTTAAAACATGCGGAAATCATCATCAGACGCCTTATGGAAGAAGTCTCCTCTTATGAGCACGTCATCGGCTTCCAGCTTGACAACGAAACAAAATCTTATGACACATGCAGCGAATATGCGCAGAAGAAATTCGTAGATTATATGCACAAGCAATATAACGGCAACCTTGACGCTCTCAATCACGACTTCGGTCTGGACTATTGGAGCAACCGCATTAACGCATGGGATGATTTCCCGGATATACGCGGCACAATCAACGGTTCTCTCGGTGCGGAATATCAGAAATTTCAGAGACGGCTCGTGACGGACTTCCTCGCATGGCAGTGCGCCATCGTAGCCGAATATGCCCGACCCGACCAGTTTATTACACAGAATTTTGATTATGACTGGCGAGGCTACTCCTACGGTCTGCAGCCGGAAGTTGACCAGTGGAAAGCCGCGAAACCGTTGTCCGCCGCCGGTTTCGACATCTATCACCCTTCCGCACAGGACCTGACCGGTAAAGAGATTTCCTTTGGCGGCGACCTTGCGCGCTCTGTCAAAAAGGACAATTATCTGATTCTGGAGACAGAAGCACAGGGAAACCACGGCTGGCTGCACTATCCCGGACAGCTTCGCCTGCAGGCTTTCAGCCATCTTGCCTCCGGATCCAATTCTGTCATGTACTGGCACTGGCATTCCATACACAACGCCATTGAATCCTACTGGAAAGGTGTCCTGAGCCACAATCTGAAAGAAAACGCCACCTACAGAGAGGCTTGTACGATTGGCGCCGATTTTGCCAGATACGGCAGTCATTTGAAGAATCTGCGCAAAAAGGCTGACGTAGCGTTCGTGCTGTCCAACGAATCCCTGACCGGCTTACAATGGTTTGGCATTCATCCTGATCTGAAATACAATGATGTCGTCAGATGGCTCTACGACGCTTTCTATGAACTGAATATAGAATGCGATATACTATCCACGGAAGACACTGACCTATTTGGTCAATATAAGATATTGGTGACTCCCGCTCTATACAGCGTTTCCGACACTCTTGTCAACAGTCTGAGAAGTTATGTTTCCGGAGGAGGACACTTGATTTCTACTTTTAAAACAGCTTTTTCAGACTCAATATTAAAAGTCTATCACGATGACCAGCCTCACGGACTGACAGATGTGTTCGGAATGACCTACGATCAGTTTACTGATGCAGTCAATGTTGGACTAAAGGACTGTACATTTGATGTCGAAACCGATAAAGTCAAAGAAAATGTCACGGATATATCCGCAGGCTGCGTCCGCTACTGGATGGAACTGCTCATCCCGGACGGAGCCGATGTACTGGCGTCCTACAATCATCCCCAATGGGGCAGCTATGCCGCCATCACTGAGCATCATTTCGGTGACGGATGCGCCATCTATCTGGGCTGTTACTTTGATGCGGCAATTTTAAAAGAGTTATTGACTTATGCAGTTAATAACTCCGGCATTGTTCTTCCGGAGGAACACTATCCGATTGTCATTAAGCGCGGCACCAACGACTACAATAAGAAGATCACCTACTATTTCAACTATACAGACGAACCTGCCTCCGTGACATGGCACGGCAAAGACGCAAAGCTGCTGATGCAGGAACAGCCGCTAAAGAACGGGGATGTTATAACCGTTGGCGGCTGGGACTTCCTGATTCTGGAAGAGGATTAAGGCTGCCTCCTATATACCCGGCAGCCTTCCTCCGCACAAATCAAAGTCAACGCGATGATCACCCAGAGCATTGCCACTGCATATCTTGTTCCCCATGAAACGGCTTCATAGACCGAATCAGTCATGATCAGAAACAACGGCATACAGGACGTAAAGAAATATCCTAATCCGCCAGACAGCATACGGACAAGCAGTGGCGCACCCCACAGAATCGCCGCCATCGCCACTGCGCCGAAGCTGCTCGTACAATGCGCCGAAACACACATCGTAATCGCACATAGAAGCAGCATGGCAAGTAAATCCATGCCCAGTATCATGCGCACAAAAGAAGCAATCGGCATATAGCTTACACTGAAACGTACCAGCAGTTCTTTCGAGAGCGCCATACCAAGCGGACAGTCCGCGCCGTCAAGTCCGAATACGCAGAAGCTCATAAGTAGGCATAGCAGTACCATCACAATATAGACTACTACAGTCAATGTGAAAGCCGCCGCCATTTTTGCATATGTATCCTTTATTTTTCCTTCCTGCGTCGTGAACAACAGAGGCAGCATCTTCGTCTGTTCTTCCTGTGCAAATACGGTAGACACGGACAGAAGCACCAGCACGCTCGTCAATATCATACCCATCTGCAAGGTATCCAGAAAAGCCTTCCAGCCGTTCGTATAGGCAAATAATATTTTTCCTCCCATCGCATGCTCTATTTCACCCAGTTGCGTATCTGCGATGGCATAGACAGCCGTCGGCGCCTTGTAATTATTCCAGTCTCTCTTATATCCATCCGACAGATAATCCGTCACAAACCCATTCAGATAATTAGCGTCCCGCCAACCCGGATAGTCATACACTACCTCTGAGGGCAAACCGTACTCCTCTACAATCCCTGCAACTTTCTCATCCGTCAGTTCTCCCCTATATTTCTCCGTAATCTGTCTGTTGATTTTGACGGCCTCATATCCGTAATAACGCTGCCCATCAACCATCGCAATTTCCATATCCACTTCCAACGCCCCAAAATAGAAAACCGTAATCAGAACGGTACACACTGCGCAGATTGCGAAAATCTTCTGATGCCAAAGCTTATATAATTCCATTCGATATAATTTCATCCTTTTACCTCATTTCTGTGCTGCTTTGCTGCCCAAATCTATATACGGATTACGAGTTTGTGACAAGCAACGCACCGCCTCACCCTACCGGATAATTTATTTCCATGACATCTAAATAACCGGTTACCATTCGAAAAAGTTTAATAACCTGCTCCCGTTCATAAAATTTATGCAAACTGTTCCAAACACTTTTCAAATATTTTGTCATAAATTTTCATACCTAAATTGCCTAATTTTTTTATATCGGTTAATCTTTTGTATAATAAGAACAGTTATTTAAGTGTCAGATAAAAAACAGACACCGGAAAGTACAGGAAAGACAAAGTGACCGACAAAGAACTGATCAAAAAAGTTCATAACGGAAGCAGCGAGGCGCTTGGTATGATCGCCGACAGATACTACGACGAAGTCTATCGTTTCTGCCTTTATCTCACGGGACAGGAAACGGATTCCTATGATATCACGCAGGAAGTCTTTCTTCGCTTCATTAAATACGTAGATTCTTACGAATACCGGAATCTGAAAGGCTATCTGCTCATTATCGCCCGCAACCTGTGCAGGGACTATTTTCATCATAACAAAGACTGGTGCAGCATGGAAGAGGCTCTCTGCCCGGGAACAGAGGATCCGCATCTTGGCACTCTGGAAGACCGGATGGTCTTGCATCAGGCATTACAAAAGCTTCCCGTAAGCCAAAGGGAGATTGTAATCCTGCGAATCTATGAAGAACTTAAATTCCATGAAATCGCCGCTATGCTGGGATGCAACCTGTCAACGGCAAAGTCAAGATTTCGCTTAGGTATCCGGAATCTCAGGAAAAACCTAACCCTAACGGAGGAAACAGATTATGAAAAATAACGCGGACATAAAATCCCTTTTTGCATCCGCAGACGCCGGGCTTTCTATTGATGCCGGACGCAGGCAGGATGCCCTTACGCTGATACGCGCGCAAATGAAACACAAAGAGATTTGTCTCGTATGCAGTAAACGGCAAATCTGGCTGCACCAGTTTAGGTATGCGGACCGAAATATGTTTCTCGCCCATCTGCTCGGGTGCGCCTTAATCTTTATACTGATGATGCTCATGAATGCACAGGGAATCGGTCACCAGCTTATGTTCGAGGCATCCATGATACTTGCCGGCATACTCGGCTCTTTCTCCATCCTTGAGGTGAGCAGAAGCTGCTTTTCCAGATTCTCGGAAATTAGTGAGAGCTGTTTTTTCAATATCAGTCAGATGACTGCCTATGACATGGTTTTTTCCGGTTTGATTAACCTTGCCGCCCTCTCGGCAATCATTGTATTTGCCGGATTTCAATGGAAAATACGCCTGATTCAGATTGGATTGTATATCTTAGTGCCTTTTATCTTCACACAATGCGTCTGCCTCGGCGTTCTGCTAACGGAAATCGGCAGAAGGAATGTGTGGCTGGTCGCGGCAGTCGGAGGGTTTCTCTCCGTCTTCTATGTGATACTGGCATCCACACCGCGGCTGTACACTGAATCGGCTCTTTTCCTGTGGGCAATTGCATTGTTGATCAACACCGCCGTATTTGCAATACAAATTCATACACTGTTCAGAGAAATCGGTAAAGGAGAAATCTTATGTACGAATTAGAACTTAAGCAAGTGAGTAAAACATTTAAAAATAAAACCGCAGTACAGGATGTAAGCATCTGTCTTAACCATGGCGTCTACGGACTGCTGGGTGAAAACGGCGCCGGTAAAACCACACTCATGAGAATGTTGTGCGGTATCTTAAAGCCCACGCAGGGCGTCATACATTGCGACGGCATGCCGATTCTGCAAATGGGCGGCGAATACCGCCGACTGCTCGGCTATCTTCCTCAGGATTTCGGTTACTACGGAGATTTCAGCGCGCTGCGCTTTCTCAATTACGTGGCGGCACTAAAAGCGCTGCCTGAAGAATATGCCAAAAACCGGATCGACGAACTTCTTGAGATGGTTGATCTGTCCAAGGAAAAAAAGAATAAACTCAAAACCTTTTCCGGCGGTATGCTGCGAAGAGTCGGCATTGCACAAGCGCTCTTAAATGATCCGGAAATCCTCGTTCTCGACGAACCCACTTCCGGTCTGGACCCCGGAGAGCGCGTCCGCTTCCGCAACATCATCAGTTCTCTCGGCAAAAACAGACTCGTCATCCTATCCACGCATATCGTGTCGGATATCGAATATATTGCGGATAAAATCATGATTATGAAGAACGGACAGATCATGCTTGCCGGTGATGAAGCACAGATTCTGAAAGAAGCGGAAGGCTGTGTCTGGAAATGCGTCGTACCGGAAAAACAAGTGGACAGCATGGACCGGAAATATGTCATAAGCAACTTACGAAATCAGGCAAATCAGGTAGAGCTGCGCATCGTCTCCACCCAAAAACCGTCGGAGGACGCGGAGCCGGTCGAGGTAACGTTAGAGGACGCCTACCTGTTTTTTACGAAGAAGAAGTATTCCGTATCATAAATATTGCCATAAGAACTTATACCTTTAGAAAACTCATCTTAAGCCGAAAAACAAGGAGGAAGCTGATATGCGTCTATACAGAATAGAATTATATAAACTTTGTCGTAAGAAATTATTCGTTGTAGGAATCGTCTGTATCTTCTCCATTCTCACGTTTCTTTTCTGCCAGCGCGTCGGCGCCGCAAGGTCCACGATAAACGGTATCGAATACCACGGCTATGAAGCTGTCATGGCGGACAGACAGATTACAGAAGAGTTTACCGGAATCCTCACGGACGATGCGATACAACAAATTGCGCTAAACTATGGTTTCCCACAAAGAGTAGTCAAATACTATGGATTTTCTGACAGCAATTTCCTAAACAACTTTGTTGCCACATATGCCTCGGACGGTTACTTAAATGATTGGGAGGATTATCGTATCGCCACCAAGACAATCCCGCTCGCCGATACCAAACTGAACGAACTTCGCGAAATGAGCGGACAGGAAATATGGTTTGCTTATTATGGCGAATGGAAATCTTATCCCGAGTGGTATTATCTTGGCATGATTATGGTCAGCATTTTCATCCTCTGCGTTGTGTCCACCACATTTGCCGACGAGGAGCAAAGCAATACCAAGCCGCTTCTGTTCACCACGCAAGAAGGACCTGCCAAAGATATATGCGCCAAAATTGCGGCGGCATTCACTCTGACAATCGGGCTGTGGCTGGCTGTCACTGCTTTTTCGCTTCTTCTGTACGGCATCGTATACGGGACGGACAGTTTCGGCTGCCCTGCCAATCTGGTCGTTGATTTCAGTGAACCGCTGATTTCTTTCGGAACACTGTTGGCGCAAAGTATGTTCTTAAGTTTGCTCGGTATATTAGAGCTGTGTACCGTCACGCTCTTAATCTCCGCATACTCCCGCAGCACATTTGTCTCCGTCACGGTCTGTGCATTCTGCTGGGCAATACCGCTGCTTAGTACGATGGTACTCCGCGGCATCATTCACATATTGCTTGCTTCCTCGTTAGAACAATCCGTTCTCTCTGTGTGCAGCCGGATTCTCTTTCCATTCCAGCTCATGATTTACGCCGCACCGCTCTATTTGATTCATTTTGACATTTCTTCGGAACTTGATGCAGTCTCCTTCAATCAGGGCTTCAACGCATTCTGCATCATCGTCCTGCTGGCATCCGCCGTGGCGTTGTTCTGCATTGCAGGGGCTTACCGGAGATATCGGAAAGGATAGACTTCCTGCTTTGATATAGTCACGAACAGCTAAATCCAACATTGCAAGCTTCTCACATATTTCATCACTGACATAAAGAAGGGACTGCCTATTCCATGCAGTCCCTTCTTTTCTTCCCCTATCGCTTCTGGTACAAATAGAAATCATCCAGCGTTCCCCACGCTTTCGCGGCGGCGCTGACACTGACTCCAACGGTCAATGTACCGTCTTCTCCTACCGTGATTCCTTCTATAACCGGATTCTGCCAGTTACACCAGCCCGACACGCCGGTCTCGGCCGTAAGCTGCTCCTTGCCGTTATCCGCGTAGATATACATATCCGCATTATCGCCTGCATCTCCACCTTGTATGTACAGACCAAACACATACTCTCCCGGTTCCAGACCCGTCAAAGTCTGTTCTACCGTAAAACTCACTTCACTGGTTGACCAGAAATGAAGCGCGATATCCCCGCTGTAGGCGTCCGCCGCTTTATCCTGATAATCCGTACCGCTTCCCATGATTTCCCACATGGAAGTATCCTCTTCCTCGAAACTGCTGTTGGCAATCAGATTAATCCTGCTCACAGATATATGCGCTGTAGGCGTAGATTCCTCCAACGCCTTCACGATATCCTCGGTCAGAACCACGCCGCTTGTTCCGGCATCCGTGTCTTGACCCGCTCCGGTATTGTCCCCGTCAGTATTGTCCTTTATCTCCGGTTCATCATAGGCAATCTTGAATGTGCCCGTCACATCGTACTCTCCGCCTGACGAAGTATCAACTTCTGCAAGCTGTGCCTCATCCCATGCGACTGCCACCGGCAATACGCTTCTGTCGTTAAACACCACGTCCACCGTCTCAGGCATCTCTAACTCCGACTCCAAGGGGACATTGACTTCCACAACGGAAATACTCTCCACTTGCTTATCCACGATTGTTCCGCAATGCAGATATTTAAATGTCTTCATGGAATCCAGCATTTGACCGTTATAGTCAAACAACGCCTGATTGTCCCATGAGCTTCCGCCATAGTACACGCCAGCGTCCTTCGGGTCGTATCCAGCCGCATAGGAGGAAGCCCACCCGGAACCGTACTGCTCCCATATTTTCTTATTCTCTTCAAGTACCTGCGCGGCGTCTGCCGCACCTTCCTCCCACACGCCTACGGGCACCCATGCCGGCTCCCAATAGAAATATCCTAATCCCGCGTCACCGACTGCCGCCACTGCCGCGCAGACATCACGAATTTCATTCGTCTGTCCTTGTACATTCGCCGGATATTCAGGTATAATATTCCCTTCCCCGATGCTGTTAGCCGAGCCGTCTCCGTCTCCGGTCGTATACGGGTAGGAATTCTCTGCTACAAGCACCTTTTTATCATATGTCTCGGATATCTTCCTAAGCGTCTCCGTCAGGTTCTCTTTGGTGCCGTGCCAGAAAGGATAGTAAGATACGGCAAAAATATCATAGTCAATTTCTTTCTCCTTCACCTTCTCCGCTATTGCCAAGATGCCCTTCTGGTCAGATACATCCGTAAAATGCACTGCAATCTGAATGTCTTGTCCCGTATTTGCAGACACCTCCCGCACTGCCGCGGAACCTGCCTGCAAAAGCTGTCTTCTCTTCGTCCAGTCTGTTTCCCCCGCAATACCGTTGTTGATTTCATTGCCAATCTGCACCATACCTACGTTGGCGCCGGCATCAATGATCTGCGTCAGACTCTCCTCGGTAAACTGGCGCAGCGCCTCCGATTTTGCTTCTATCTCCATGCCTTCCCACGCCTTAGGGCACATCTGCTTGGCAGGGTCCGCCCAGAAATCCGAATAATGATAATCCACGCACAGCTTCATACCGTACTTGGCTGCCCGTCTACCGATTTCTGCCGCTTTCGCCGTATCGTTACCGCCTCCGCCGTAGCTGTTCCCATTCTCATCATAAGGGTCATTCCATACGCGGACTCTGATATAATTCACGCCGTTCTGTGCCAGTATTTCAAAAATATCCTGCTTTTCTCCATCCTCATTGTAATAGACAACACCGCTCTCTTCCTCGGCCAGAATACTTGAGATATCTACTCCTCTGATAAAATCTTCCCGCAGATTCTCGATCGGTTCCACATATACGTTCTCCTTCTGCGGTTCTGTGGGCTGCTCATAGATAATTGTTTCTATTTCGGTCTTCTCCGGCTTACCGGCTTCATCAGCCTCCGTACCTGACGTCTCACTTCCTGTTGCATCTCCTGCACCGCCGCTTGTTTCTTCTGCTGCCGGAGACCGCGTCCCTCTTTCCGTTCCGTCGTCAGTACCGCCGCAGCCGCTAAGCGATACCATCGCCGTAATCGCAGCCAGCGCCGCACAATATCGTATATTCTTCCCCATCGTTATACAAACTCCTTTCCGTAAATTACAGCTTAAGTTTATCATATGATGGGCAGATTCGTCTACTTCTGTTCCATGTCAAACTTTCTTTCGCAGCCCTCTCATAGACTGAATCATCCGCTTGCAGAATTTAATTGCAAAAAGCCTTGCGAACCACCGCCACCTATGCTATAATGTGATTCGGTGGTTTGAAAAATACCGCGATACATAGGGGCATAGTTCAAAGGTAGAACAGTGGTCTCCAAAACCATCGATGTGGGTTCGATTCCTACTGCCCCTGTATAAGCCCGTGAGTTTTTACTCACGGGTTTTGCGTTTCCCTGAAAAATGCTCACAGTGAAAGGATTTTCATAACATGAAGAAGATTATCATGCTATTGGTTACTCATACTCTGCTTACCGGTCTGCTTGCCGGCTGCGGCGAGAGCACACCGTTACTTACCGCAGTGGATTATGAACTGGATGTTGAAACAAATACAACAAACAAAGGGGTATCTGTCGGAGATACCCCTGAGAGTTTTCTTGCCGCTTACGGCGAATATAAGATTTTCACATCTGTGGACGGTCAGGATTACCAAGTGCTTCCCACCGAAGAAATTCCCTTTGATTCCGAATCCACCGTCATTACCCTTCTGCCCACTTTTTTCATAGACGGGCTTCCTGCAGATACGGATTTCTTATGTGAAGAAAATGAAATAGAGAAAGCCGATCTCTTAACTTTCTTAAGTTCGGAAGATTATCTGAGTTCCCACACAGTAGTCTACTACTATCTGCTTTTCACATGGGAAAACGGCGTCATTGCTGACATCCACTCCTCTCATATGAATTACAACGAGGACTCCTCCTATTATAAAGAGTATAGCGCTTATCCCGCGAACTGACTGTTGTACAGCGTCGCGTAAAATCCGTTCTGTGCAAGCAGCGTCTCATGATTTCCCTGCTCGATAATATTTCCGTCCTTCATGACCAGAATCACATCCGCCTCACGAATGGTGGAAAGTCTATGCGCCACAATAAAGCTGGTACGTCCCTTCATCATCGTGGCAAACGCCTGTTGTATCTTGATTTCTGTTCTTGTATCTATCGAGGAAGTCGCCTCGTCCAAGATTAACATCGGCGGCAGGCAGAGCATGACTCTCGTGATACATAAGAGCTGCTTTTGTCCCTGCGAAAGATTTCCCCCGTCCTCACCGATTACCGTATCATATCCGTTCGGCAGCCTCTTGATAAAGCTGTGAGCATGGGACGCCTTCGCCGCCGCAATCACTTCTTCCTGCGTTGCTTCCGGTTTCCCCATCGTAATATTATCCCGGATCGTTCCGGCCTTCAGCCACGTCTCCTGAAGCACCATACCATAGTTATCACGCAGACTGCTTCTCGTCACATTCCTGATATCCGCGCCATCCACGCAGATTTTGCCCGACAGAACGTCATAGAATCTCATGAGCAGGTTGATGACCGTCGTCTTACCGCATCCCGTGGGTCCGACGATCGCCACTCTCTGTCCCGGTTTTACGGAAAGGTTAAAGTCCGTAATCAGCTTCTTATCCGGCACATACGAGAACTCCACATGCTCCAGATCGACTCTGCCTTCCACATTCTGTAAGACAAGCGCATTCTTGCTCTCAGGAACCTGAGGCTCCTCCTCGATCAGTGCAAATATCCTTGCGGCGCAGGCAATCGCATTCTGCAATTCCGTAACCACGCCCGATATCTCGTTGAAAGGCTTCGTATACTGATTGGCGTACGTGAGGAAACAGGATAGCTGTCCCACGCTGATTCCGCCTTTAATCGCAAAAAATGCGCCGGTCACAGCCACTCCAGCATAAACCAGATTGTTGACAAACCGGGTCGAAGGGTTGGTGATGGAGGAATAGAAAATCGCCTTTAAAGAGCATTTTCCCAGTCTGTCGTTAATCTCGTCAAACTCTTTAAGCGCCTCATCCTCATGTGAAAAAGCCTGCACCACCTTCTGATTGCCTATCATTTCTTCAATTAGTGCCGTCTGCTCTCCTCTTGTCTCTGACTGCACACGAAACATCGTATAAGTCTTCTTGGCGATAAATGCCGCCACAATGAAGGAAAGCGGCGTAATCAGCACCACAACGCCAGTGATGCCCACATTCACACTCAGCATAAAACCAAGCGTCCCGAGGATTGTAATGACTCCCGTAAAAAACTGTGTGAATCCCATCAGCAGACCGTCCGCAAACTGGTCCACATCCGCGATCACGCGGCTCACCACTTCCCCGTAGGAATGACCGTCGATATACTTAAGTGGAAGAATCTCTATCCGGCGAAACGCCTCGTTCCTAATATCCTGCACGATGCGGAAGGTCATCTTATTATTGCATACATTCATAATCCACTGCGCCGCCGCCGTAGCCGCTATGACCGCCGCCATTCTCCTTAATATCACAAAAACCCCCGCAAAATCCACCATTCCCTTATCGAGAACCAAATCTATGACTCTACCGGTCAATATTGGCAGATACAGTGTCAACATCACTGTCACGGCTGCCATCATAATAGATAAAACAAGATAAATCCAGTATTTCCTGATATAATGTATAACCTTAATGATCGTTTCCTTCTGACTGCCCCGGTTATCTGCTCTCCCCATGACTACACCTCCTGCGCTTTCGGATACTGCGAATAATAAATTTCCTGATAGACACTGCACCTCGAGAGCAGTTCATCGTGGGTGCCGATATCCGCCATCTCCCCGTCGTCTAAGACGATAATCTGATCTGCGTACCTGATGGAGGACGCCCTCTGCGATACGATAAAGACTGTCATATCGCCTTCCATATCCCGAATCGCCTGTCTGAGCGCGGCATCCGTTGCATAATCAAGCGCCGATGCGCTGTCGTCCAATATGAGAATCTCCGGTCTGCCCGCCAGTGCCCTTGCAATAGTCAGACGCTGTCTCTGTCCGCCGGACAGATTTCTTCCCGTCTGCGCCACATGAAAATCCAGTTTGCCGGCTTTCTGCTGCACAAATTCTTTCGCCTGCGCCGTCTCTACTGCCTGCCACAATTCTTCGTCCGTGGCATCGCCTTTGCCCCACAACAGATTTTCTCTGATGGTTCCTTGAAAAAGAACGGCTTTCTGCTGAACGATTCCAATCTTTTGGCGCAGTTCCTCCATCGGATAATCCCTGACATCCCGTCCGTTAATGCATACACTGCCCTGCGTTGCATCGTAGAATCGCGGTATCATATGCACAAGCGAAGATTTCCCCGAACCCGTTCCGCCGATGATACCCACGGTCTGGCCCTTCTTCACATGGAAGTCAATATCAGACAAAGATTCCGCACCGGCTCCGGCATAAGTTAAATGTACATGATTAAAGTCCACAAAACTATTCGTATCACAGCCTTCCTGCTCAGCCATGCCGTCAGCGCCGTCCGCCTGCTTCCACTCCATGCTTGAGCGGATTTCAAATACATTCTCGATACGGTTTGCGCAGGCGAGCGCCTTCGTGATCGTGATAATCAGATTCGCCAGCTTCACAAGCTCTATCAATATCTGCGACATATAATTGACTAACGCTACCACCTGTCCCTGTGTGATCGTTCCCTCGTCCACACGGACCGCCCCGGTGTAAAGCAGAACAATGGTTGCCGCATTGATAATGATATATGTGACCGGATTAGTCAATGCAGATAATTTCCCGACAAAAAGCTGCATGTGTGCAAGCGTGCTGTTCTTTTGCTCGAAAGCTTCTATCTCTTCATCCTCTTTGTTGAAAGCGCGGATAACTCTTGCACCCGTAAGATTCTCTCTCGTTGCGCCAAGAACACTGTCCAAGCCTGCCTGAACCTTCTTATATAACGGCATTGTCAACATCATAATGCCGAAAACTACGCCAGACAGAATCTGAATCGTCACCACGAATATAAGCGCCGCCTTGAAG
>VSOA01000450.1 GCA_009774585.1 Lachnospiraceae bacterium | reverse complement strand
AAATGGAATGCGCTTATCATCCCAGTATTCTATTCTTGTTAAATTTTCAATCCTATATGCCCGAAAATAAACATGAAGATGAAATAAGCCAGATGCTTCTGTTTCTTTCTTTGCCTTTTCTTCTAAAGCAAAGATGTTGTCATTGTTTGTCGCAGCAATATCCTTGCAAACGAAAGTGTTATCTGCTTTATCAAATTTATCAACTATCCAAATTATGAACCTACCATTATGTCTATAGGCATTATTCCGATCATGTATCACATGTTGGAAAGTTGATGTAACTTGAACCTCAAAGGCAACTTCCTTATCTTCAAAAACTACATATACGTCAGGCTTACGCCAATTATGTCCGTCAATCCTGAGAATTCGTTTCTCTATATCATGGCGTATGTATTTATCTTCCTTAGTGATATAAGAAGCAATAAAATCTTTAAGGGCAATATGTTCAAGACTCTCTTTTGCCCCATTGTACATTCTTATACGACATTCCTCTTCTGAGGGACGGTACCCATCAATGAAGTCGCATTCTCCTTCTGGAACACGAGATGCATGGCGAAAGTGCAACGTCTGTTTGCATTCACCACCTCCCACAATTCGTAAAGGACGGTTGCAACATCCACACAAAAAAGTGTTTTCCAATGCTTTATGGTTTCTTAAATGGAATAAGAATGACTCTTTGGAGCCCTTCTCAGTCTCATCGTATTCAAGATTGAAAAACCTTTTTGATTCCCGATAGAGCATCTTACCCTCACGGTTATCAAAATAAAAAGGAATTTTCGGCGTGTAAGAACTCATACTTTTAAATTTCTAAGATTATAGGATTGCTGTCGCAATCGATGACGTCGGTTAGGATATCACAACGCTGGATGTCAAGCATGAGGTCGGCGCTGACAAGGAAATAGTCAATGCGGTGTCCCTGATTGGAGAGCCGATATTCGGGACAATTCTGGTAGAAATAGGTGTATTCGCGTTGATCAGGATGGAGAGCTCGCCACGCATCGACGAGGTTGAACTTTTTCATAAGCTCTTCCATCGCCTTGTGTTCCCATGGGAAGAAGCAACCAGCCTCTTTTACTGACACGTTATCCCAGGTATCCTTGTCTGTGAGAACGATGTTCATATCACCGCACATCACTATAAGACGTTTGCGAGTTACCGCTTCCAAAGTTTCGTAAAGTTCATAATCCCATTGCCTACGAATATCGAGCCATTTCTTGTCTGACTTATTCGAGTATGGGAAATATGCATTTATCAGCAAAAGCTTTCCGAAATCAAACATCTGAATATTGCCTCCATCGGTTTGCCATTCAGTGAGTCCGGCACTTATACAGCGAATTTCGTCAATGCTGTTATATGTGTTATTGCCAAGGTATGTCCAGACACCTCCAATCTGGGTCGGATTTATTGGCCCTGTGAAAGGTAAAAATCCCGGAATAACTCCTACGCCAAGATTACGAGTCCTGACCTTTTGACAGCATATCACATCCGGCCGATATTCATCTGTCAGCCGTATTAGAGCCTCGTTGCGAGCCTCAATGCCGTTAACATTCCAACTCAGTATTCTCATGGTTAATCCCAATCGTTGAGGTTGTCTACTATAGTGTCGATGTCAACTTCTGGGAGAATGCGAGGACTTTGTTCTTCCTGTATTTGAGCATCTTCCATTGCATCATATTCGGAGATGTCTATATCGTTTATATCGTGGAGATACTGTTTCATGTCATGAAATGTTGTTTTAGAATACAAAATTAGGCGACATGGGTGCCAATATCTCGCACCCTAATGTTAAATAATGTTGCAAGGTCGCGATTTTTTCGGGACATCATGGTATGAGCCTTTTGCAATTCTCACATCTCGTTTTATAACCACACAGTTGCAGGTCACTAGTTCAATAACGCAAACTTCGGCGATGCGTTACAAAGATGTAAATGGAAATTGTTCACAGGCTCAAATCTGTAAGCCTCTTTAGTCAACCATTAAAAACCTGTAAAAAGAATCAGAAAACAACTCAAACGGTATAAACCACATTAGTTAATCGCCTTCAATTTATCAACACTTTCCAGGAATAGCCACCTCCATGCAAGATAACATCATCTAATTCGCAGTTTTGTTAATTTTATTCCATCCATTAGACAAAAATAGTCTTTTTATTGAGTTAAAAT
>VSOA01000449.1 GCA_009774585.1 Lachnospiraceae bacterium | reverse complement strand
GAAACGAAGAATGTGCTGCGCAATGCGGCGTGGATGACCGGCATAACGGAGAAGGCAGGCAATCTGCTCTCAAAAGCAGGCATTACCATTGGCAAAGGCAATAAGCTGGAGTTTGACGAGGATGCCCTGAAGGAAAAGACAGCTTTAGGGAAAAGCGGAATTGAGCTTGACAACACATCTCTACTTTAAAATCCCTGTTTACCGGATATGGTTCCTTTGGCAGCCAGATTTCGCAGAAGGCATCCGCTATTTCCAATGCGGCGGCGAGGACAAAAGGCGTTGATAAGACCTATAACAAGAACGGCGCTTATTCCGACACAATCTCTAAGCTGTTCCAAAGTACGATTGATGAAAGAGTGGGCAGTAAAGACAAGGACAAGGATAAGGTAACGGATAAATCCTATTGGGAACAGAAATTGAAAGAAGAAAAAGACAAGGGCAAAAACAAGAATGATTGACTCTTATAGAGTGCGATGGGAACTGAAAAAGCATATTTTTCAGTTCCCCTATGTTTATTAGTACGCCATGTAATAAATAACTGCTTATATTGCACCAGATAAATTTTTAACAGTATATGATAAAAAACGGAGGAGTACCGGAGTGCATTGAAAATCTCAGCGGTGCAAAGCATTTATTAGTTCGGGTAGTAAAGTATAAGAGGAAAAATGTTTTAATAGGGCAGATTGATATGCCGGAAGAAAAATGAAATCAGGAGGATAAGTTATGGCAATGGAAATTACAAACAACTATAGCACTTATGAGAATATCTATGCAACACAGAAACAGCAGACAGAAAAGAAACAGGCTGCATCAGGAAAGGAAACATCAGAAACGGTGGACGCACAGAAAAATTCCAAAGTAGGAAATGACAAGACGAAAAGTACGGCAGATTATGCGAAAAAATTGGAAAAACTTGTGCCAAGTGTAGAATTTCGTGTAGGGAATGCCTGTGTATCTGCCCAAAGCGGTAAGTCACTGACCGTTAATCCCAAACTTTTGGAAAAAATGCAGAATGATCCGAAAAAAGAGAAGGATATGAAAGACTTGATAAAAGGCGTTGAATCAGCAACAAAGCTGATGGATGGAATCTATAAAGCCAGTGGTTGGTCTGTTGTATACCGTCATAGTTATATAGACGAAAATGGAAAATATAGTGCTATTGCTTGTGTCAGAAATGATTTTATGCTGAATATGAGTGACAAACTTCGGGAGGAAAGACGGGAAAATTCTGAGAAACTGCTTGAAAAGTCAAAAGAAAAAGCAACAGAAAAGCGGGAAGAATTACAGAAAGCGTTAGAGGAAAATAAATCAGAAACAGAGGATAAGAAAACAAACGGAGAGCAGGAAAAATCAGACATTATTATCGTCAAAGAAAATACGCCGCTGGAAAAAGTAGAACAGATGCTTTTAGAGAAATTAGAGAATTCCGAAAATGGGGAAATCTACCTTGATGATGACGATATGCAGAAAATCATTGAAGCAGCAAGGGAACAGGAAGAAAAAGAGGCTGTCAAAAAGCAGGGCAATCATGCAAATCCGGTTGGAGCAAATCTTGATTTGCAGATATAAGCGAAAGATGGCTGCAATTCAGCCACATAAATATAAAATAATCATGATTAGTGGTGGGTTGATAAGGATTGACTAACAGTACATTGGTAATAAGGGCATCCATACATTAGCATATATAGGGAGGAATGAATATGCCGAATATTACAAATTATAGTCCTCTTATTCAAAGTATGTTCGGAAGAAAAGGAGCTTCATGGAGAGCGGGAGCAACTTTGCCGGGCGTGTTTCAGTTTTCACAGTTAAACAGCAGTTCCATACAGTCACAGTTGAAAGCGGCTGGGATTGATACGAGCAGTAAGCGGTATAAAGCGGTTATTGAGCAGATGAAAAAGACCGGCTGCACGGGCAATATGTTTACAAATGTGCAGGCAATTAAAAATCTAATGAAAAATTACAATTCAAGGGGAGAATTTGTCGATCCAAATACCGGATTGACTGGTCTTGATGTAACGGATGAAACAGGCGACAGCTATAAAAAGATTATTGATATTCCCGAAAGCAGCAAGGATAAAATGTTTGAAGCTGTAAGAGATAGCTTTTTGCACCGTAATGGAATGGGGGATGGAAAAGGAGATACAGAAATTTTCACGGATATGTATAGGCAGATG
>VSOA01000448.1 GCA_009774585.1 Lachnospiraceae bacterium | reverse complement strand
TTAGTTTAACACCAAATTGGAGATTTACTAAATATTTTCTGAAAATTTATAAAAAATTCAGCACATTTCTGACATATATAATCTGCTATTTTGTCTAAAATGCCCTATCACATTGATTCCCTAAACCCAAAGAGTCCGTTCTGCCATATATACAGACCGACCAAAGCCAGAAACATGATCCCCACATAAAGAACTTCGTGACGCTTTTTGAATGAAATCTGTTTAATGACCACCTCCGGCACAACGTCTTGATAAGGATTTTTAATCTGTTCGCTCTGCTCATACCACGCGGTGTTCGGCGGTACCGGTTCCCGGCTGATTTGCCCTTCCATTCGTACGCTCTCTGTCTCTCCTCCAATCAATTTCTCCATTTCGTCAACCGTATCTTCATCCACAAGCATAAGTCTGATATAATTTCCATCATTCATCGGTATTGTATAGAAATAATATGTTTTTAGAATAGAGGGACTGTATGCATTCGATTGGCCCATAACCTTCCTGCCAACGGTAATCGTCGCACACCTCTCAACCATACCCGCCACATAATCTCCCTCTTTGCACTTCTCGGCGGAAAGATGTTCCAGCGGAATGTATCGATATTCCCTATAATATGACCTCACACCATTAAATGTACACAATATGCCTGCAATCAAAAATACTAGTATCATAACAGCCCGCTTTGTAATATGGATTGTCGTCCTGCTGCGCGGCAGCTCTGTCTCTTTCCCCTCTGTTTCGTCACCTATACGTCTCATAACCAACACCTATTTCAACTCATTCGCCGTCACATAGAAATGATGATAAATGCCGCCGAGCGCAAGCAGACTATCATGTGTGCCTTCTTCCACAATCCCTTCTTCCGTCAGTACGAGAATCCTGTCGGAATTGCGGATACTGGACAGTCTGTGTGCGATGGTAATCGTAGTCCGCCCCTTGGCAAGCGCCTCCAGAGACTTCGCCACCTGAAATTCGCTCTCATTATCCAGCGCTGAAGTCGCCTCATCCATAATAAGAATTGGCGGGTTTTTTAAGAATACTCTGGCAATACTAATGCGCTGTTTCTGTCCGCCGGACAATTTCACGCCCCGCTCACCCACATAGGTATCATACCCGTCTTTTAATGCCGTGATAAACTCATGGGCTCCCGCACGTTTTGCCGCCGTAATCACTTCGTCCATCGTGGCTTTTTCTTTACCATATGCGATATTTTCATAGACCGTACCCGAGAACAGATAAACGTCCTGTTGTACCATCCCTATATTTTGCCGTAAACTTTTGAGCGTGTAATGGTGTATATTCTCTCCATCCAGCAGAATCTCGCCCTCGTCAATGTCATAAAAACGGGGAATCAAATTACACAGCGTCGTCTTACCGCCGCCGGAAGGTCCTACAATCGCAATTTTCTCTCCCGCATGAATATCCAGATTTAAATCGCGAAATACCACGTTATGGTCATCCGGATACTCGAAACTCACATTGTGAAAGGCAATATTGCCCTGTGGGCGAACGCATTCCACCGCGTCCGGCTCATCGAATATCTCAATATCGCTGTCCATAATCTGCACAAACCGTTCAATTCCTGTCATACCTCTCTGGAACTGTTCAGCAAACTCTATGATCCTTCGAATAGTGGCAATCAACGTACTCACATACATCACATAAGCCACCAGATCACCGGGCATAATCTTACCTTTAATCATAAAAATTCCGCCCGCTACAAGAAGCACCAGATACATCAAGCCGTCAAAGGCTCTCGTCGTGGTATGAAAAAACGCCATAAATTTATATGTTTCTTTTTTAATATCAAAAAAACTTATATTATCCTGCTCAAATTTCTCCTTTTCCTTCTCTTCATTAGTAAACGCCTTGACTACCTTCTGTCCGAGCAGACTGTCTTCAATACGGGCGTTCAACTCGCCTATCTGCACGCGTTGCTTACGAAAAGCCTCGCGCAGCCGCAGATTGATGACCGTACAGGTTGCCACCATAACCGGAACCACAGCAAAAAGAAGCAACGTAAGCGGCAGGCTGATTCGTGCCAATATAATAAAAGAAATGACCGCCTTAATGCCCGCAATAAAAAACTCCTCCGGACAGTGATGTGAAAATTCTGTCACATCAAAAAGGTCGTTCGTGATGCGGCCCATGATCTGTCCGACTTTCGTATTATTGTAGTAAGTATTTGAC
>VSOA01000447.1 GCA_009774585.1 Lachnospiraceae bacterium | reverse complement strand
GTGCTAAAATAAACTAATGAATATTTTGCGCAAAATCATGCGTAGAAATATAAATTACGAAGAAAGGATTTTTCACATGCGAATCTTACTGGCCGAAGACGACAGACATTTAAATGATACGCTGACCTACCAACTGGAAACGGAGCAATTCACCGTAGATTGCTGTTTTGACGGGGAGGAAGCTCTCTTCTACGGAGAGCAGAATATCTATGACGTCATTTTGTTAGACAGAATGCTTCCGTATATGGAAGGAACCGACGTGCTGACTGCACTCCGGCAAAAGGGCATCTCCACGCCGGTCATTCTGATCACCGCACTCGGTACGCTCTCCGATAAAGTAACGGGGCTTGATTTGGGCGCCGACGATTATCTTGTGAAGCCTTTCGCTTTTGAAGAACTGCTCGCAAGAATACGGTGCGTGACAAGAAGGCCTCACACGCTTACAGTCAATGACGCCTTTCGCGTGGCGGACGTCACATGGCAGAAATCCGAGTGCATTCTCACGGGACCCAAGGGAAGCTGCACTCTCTCCAAAAAAGAAGCGGAGCTCATGGAGATATTCGTGCATTCCATAGGAAATACTTTGCAGCGCGGCACGATTCTATTAAAGGTATGGGGTCCTGACAGCGATGTGGAAGAAGGCAATCTGGACAATTACATCCACTTTCTCCGCAGAAGACTGAAAATAACCGGAAGCAGCCTGCAAATCAAGACCATACGGGGTGTCGGCTACAGCCTGATAATGGCATAATGATCATCAAATGCCTAAATCACTCACGCAACGTTCACGAAACTCAACGAAATAGAAGGAATCACAGACCATGTTTCAAAAAGTACACCTGCGGCTGACTCTTCTGTGTACGGGAATCACCGCCGTTATCATGATTATCATGTCACTCTGCTACCTGTATGTGTCGGAAAGCGGACTACACAGAAACCAGTTTCAGGCTTTCCGGAACGATATCAATACCATCTCAACGAACCTTGAGCATCAAAATGTCATTTCTATGGAATGGCTCGCCAAAATGGAGGCGCAGGGAAATTATCTCTTTTTTGTTCTGGACAACGGAACCCCTTTTCTCTTCAATCGGTTAAATGACGCCGATGAAAACGCCATGCGCGACCTGCTCCTTCAGGAAAGTGAGGACGCTTTCCGCAGTCAGACCGGTGTGGCGGCATCTGTGCAGTCAAGCGCATTGACTGATGTTTTTTCCGTTGTGTCGCACACCGAATATGAATTTGTCTCCCCTTCCACGGGCATCCGGTATTTTGCCGGCAAAATCCATATTGGAACGGAAGATTCCGCACTTGAAATCATGATCCTCTCTTCCCTGTTAAATCTGGAAAAGCAAATAAAGGAGCAGCGTCTGCGTTTTTTTCTGATTGATATTGCCGCAGTCGCCCTTCTCGGAATCTTTTCATGGTTTTTCACCGGATGGCTTCTAAAACCGATCATTGAAAATCAGAAGAAGCAGGCGCTCTTTATCGCCTCCGCCTCACATGAACTTCGCACCCCTTTATCCGTTATCCTTTCTGCCGCCGAATGCTGTAAAACCGCACCTCCGGAAAGGCGGGAAAACTTCCTGAAGACAATCATGCTGGAAGGCATGCGCGTATCTTCACTTGTGGGCGACATGCTCACCCTCTCACAGTCGGATACAAACCGCTTTACGATTCAAAAGAAACCGGTGGAACTGGACACGCTTCTTATGAATTCTTATGAAGCCTTCGTACCGCTCGCACAGGATAAGTCTATCTCCTTATCCGTAGAATTGCCGGAAGATGCACTCCCTCCATGCAGCGCAGACCCGGAACGCATCAGTCAGGTCATCTCAATTCTGCTGCACAACGCTATTAGCTACACACCCGAACACGGGCATATCACTTTGTCTCTTATGATACGACGTGATAAATTCCATATTTCTGTCACTGACAACGGTATCGGCATTTCGGATGAAGACAAAAAGAGAATTTTTGACCGCTTCTACCGGGCGGAAAAGTCCCGCAGTACGAAAGACCACTTCGGCCTCGGACTGTCGATTGCCTATGAAATTATAAAGGCGCACAACGGAAGCATCAGTGTAACTGACGTGGAGGGCGGCGGAAGCTGCTTTACGGTTGTGTTTTGACAATTAAGAATTTTTTGTCGAATTTTCTGTACATTTCTATATAATTTCTTAGAATAATAAGATATACTGTATATAAAC
>VSOA01000446.1 GCA_009774585.1 Lachnospiraceae bacterium | reverse complement strand
AAATAAGTACGGTTAATGAGTTGCTTTCAATTTCTATTTTAGAGGATGAAATAAAAAAAATACTAAGCGTTAGAGGAATGTCATCATGTGTTTTATTGTTAGATGATGCAGCACATGCATTTTCAAAAGAACAACAATATGATTTTTTTGAGTTTTTTAGAAATATTAAAAGTAGGGAAATATCGCCTAAGGCTGCGATTTATCCGGGAGTTACTAATTTCTCGGCTTCTTTTCATGTAGGGCATGATGCTGAGGAAATTAATGTTTGGATAAAGGTTACAGATGATGATTATATTGAGTTTATGACAAAATTGTTACAGAAACGATTTCCTGCGGAGATATTCTTACAACTAACTAAAGATAAAGATTTATTGAATTTGATATGTTATTCAAGCTTTGGAATACCTAGAGCTTTATTAAATATTGTTCATAATCTTTGGAAAGGAAAAAAATCTGTAGAAATGGATTGCAGTAGAAATGGTATTTTGAAGTCAATAAGACAAGTGAACGGATTGTTTATGAATATATATAAGTCGTTAGAAGAACAATTGCCTATATATAAAGAGTTTGTAAAAAAAGGTGATGGGATTTATGAAACATTGTTAGAGTCACTAAAACAGTATAATAAAGAAAAAGATTTTTTCAATCAGGCGGTCGAAGTGGGAATTAAGAAACCTATCCCTGTCGAGTTAGACAAAGTATTTAATTTTCTACAATATGCAGGTTTGTTAATGTATGCTAGAGAATTAAGCAGGGGAGAAAATGGGCGATATGCTATTTATATCATTAATTATGGCTTTTTGATAGAGAAGAATGTGTTTGGAGGGAGGACAAACATAAAAAATGTAGAATTAGCTACAGCTTTAAAAACAAGAAATATGCATGAATATAAAAGATTTACCATTGAAAGTTTATTGGGAGAGGGGGATATTAGAGATATGTTTCCATTTTCCCTGCCGCCGTGTCCCAAATGCCACACTCCGAGAATTTCTGCTGATACTAAATTCTGCTCAGAATGTGGTGAAAAATTGGTCACTCCCTCTCTTTTTGAGGAGTTAGTGAAAAATGATATAAGCAAGTTGCCGCTGACTTCACATAGAGTCGAAACAATAAAACAGAATTCTACTATAAGAACAATCAGAGATATATTAATGGATAAAGACCATAAAGAATTACGTGGTGTTCCGCAGGTGGGAGCATATTGGACAAATAGAATTTTTTCATATGCAGAGGAGTACATTGGATGATAAATTGGAAAGAATGTGTTAATAAATCAGCTGGAAATGAAAGAGTAGAGGACATTCAATCCTATTTGACAATAGATATGCCTGTTTATAAGGCTCCAATTGATGAATTTTATGTAGAAGTAAAAAAGATTGTAATGTACTCATCGAATATTCAAATGTTAGAGGAAAATGAATTTTTAGGTCCATTGCTATATGTGGGAATTATTTCTAAAACAGAGAATTACATTAGAGAAATTTTGACAGAGTGTATTAAAATTTGTCCAATCTGTAAAAGAGAAACGGCTAATCGAAGTGTTTCTTTTGGCTCAATGATGTGGCAGAGAAGTGGAGAATTTGAAAAGGGTATTTTTGAAAATATATCCTTTTCAGATAGTTCTGCGATAAAAAAAGAACTAAAAAATAGTTTAAAGGTTGATATAAATAAAAATGAATTATTAAGTGAGCTATTAGATGAATTTGATAAGTTATGTCAAATGCGCCATGCTATTGTTCATTCAAGCCGCGTTTTGGCTGGGAAAAATGCTATTCAGTTGAATATACCGCCTAGTATTGACAAATTATCTCTCAGAGTTGGATATGCACAATTACAGGAATGTGCAAGTATTTGTACAGCATGTGTTATGACCTTTAACTTAAAATTGTTTGAAGTAATGGGGCATCGGTGGGCTATAGATTGGCGGCGTTTAACAGATTTTTGGGATGAAGAAAAAGAGGACGAATATTTTTCAAAGATATGGGATATTTTTTCATCAGTGATAGATCGAAATGAAGCCGATTTGGCAGAAATGACAAAAGCAGAGTGCATAAAGGCAATTAAAATAGAGTACCAATTAGACTGACAAATATGATATGTTCATTTAAAGCTTACATAATTGAAAATTATTATTGAAGAACTTGTTGAAAAGCATTTAGTGGTTATAAATAATTGAAATATATTTTATGAATTGGAGGACAAATGATATAT
>VSOA01000445.1 GCA_009774585.1 Lachnospiraceae bacterium | reverse complement strand
CTTACAGACCTGATTGAAGAAAATGCACTTCCGGACACTTTGTTTCACGGCGGACTTGGCATCTATACGTCAAACGGACTGCGGAAAAATGTTTTTTACACTTTTTACTTTGCAAATATGCTTGGCGACGAGCTGATTGCCACAGACGACAGTTATTTCATCACCAGAAAAACGGACAACAGCTACCAGATCATCACCTACAATTATGTCCACTATGGAAACCTGTTCGCATCGGGTGAACTTTTTGACATTACGGAGACAAACCGCTACTCTGCATTTGACATGTCCCGCAGGCTGCGCATCAACATTGTGCTGGATGGCCTTGCCAACGGACGGTATGAGATCAGGGAATATTTTGTGAACCGTGAGCATGGAAGCGCGTACGACATCTGGCTCAATCTCGGCGGCGTCCCCCTGAATCCAAAGGACACAGACCTGCTGCGCGGCCTGTGTGTTCCCGGATACCATAAGGAGCTCCGCCTCGTAGAGAAAAGCGAGCTTTCGTATGCGGCAGTGTTAGACCCCCTCGAGATACGTTTTACTGAAATCAGACTCATTTCATCATAATACAAAATCTGCAAAATGATGGAGGCAGGTTTATCTGCCTCCATCATTTATTTTGTCAATACCTCATAAAATACCTTTTCAAATTCAGGTGCCCACAATTCCTGGTATCCAGTTGCATTCGGGTGAATCGGATCCATTTCTTCTTCTGTTCCATATTTTATTTTCATGTAAGAACTGATTTCTCCTGAAGTACACATACTTTTCAAATTTTCATTGTTCCATAAATCAACGAGCTCGATTCCCCATTTGTCTTTTAATTCATGTGTCCGGTCAACCATTGCCTGATATTCGTTTGACTCATAATATGTTCCGGTATAAAATACAATCGGACACTTCCATGTTTCCTTCACATAAGCAATAATCTCTTCCATTGCACCAGTCACAGTTGTATCATCAAAATCCCCTATAGCTGTACTGTCGCTGACATCGCCTAAAGGCTGACCATTTGTTGCATCATTCGTTGACAGCTGTACTACAAATAAATCAATCTCCATATTGGGATCGATCTCTTTCATGCGCGCTACATAAGAGGAGTCACTGACATTAGTAAGCATCGTTCCTGAAATTGCATACTTATATGTATTCAATGCGCTATGCTTATCGTCTATAGCCTCTGCCATACTATATCCATTATCGCCAAAGGTAACTGACGACCCCAGCCATACAATTGTTTTTCCAGATAGAATATCCGTTTCATCAACTGTTTCCTTTTTAACCTCCCTGACCGCTTTCTCTTCTCCATAGCCGAATGCTACTGGCGTATCAGCAGTATATAAATAAAGGTTTCCCATCGAAGGCAGTGCACAGCTCATCACTCCGCCCCATTCCATCGTATATCCCGGTTTATATAAAACAGTGATATTATCACCAGTCTTTACTTCCACATTTTTTTCAACAGCCAGCAGACCCAACTCATTCAGATCCGAATATGTTTCATTACATCCCTGAATATCCAGAATAGGAACATACTTTTTCCCGTCACCTGCTGTTATTCCAAGATATGTTGTTCCTGCTGCATATGGTGATTTTCCTAATTCAAGATATAAATCGTAAACACCATCTATTCCTTCCGGAACTTTAAAAGTTACTTTTGTGTTATCCCCAATACTGCCAATCACGCCTGTACTCTCATCATAGCACGAATCTGTCACATTTCCCTGGTAGTCATAACCCTGTCCGCTCACTTCTGCATCTGCTGCCAGCAGCCTGACCTCCCCCAAAACCTCATCCTCCTTCTCTGTGGATACTGTTTCAGATATTTCTTCTTCTGAAACCTCCTCTGAATTTGCTGCAGGTTCACTACTCACAACATCCACCTGCTCATTTTTTTCTTCTGCTGCTCCGCAGCCAGCAAGAAAAGAAACCGATAATACTGTAACAACCGTTATGCCCAGTACCCGTTTTAAAAAATTATTTCTCATAATCCCGCGACCTTTCTCTTATACTAACATATTTACTGCATTTTTCCAGCCTAAATACCTGTTTTCACGTTCTGTTTTTTCCATCAGGCAAGCAAATTGTCTGCGCACTGTAGTTGAAAAAAGAGTATTTTCCTGATAAATTCCCTGCGCCAGTCCCGCAAGCACTGCTGCCCCCAGTGCAGAGGATTCCTCGCAGACCGGCAGTTTTACCGAAATGCCGAGGATA
>VSOA01000444.1 GCA_009774585.1 Lachnospiraceae bacterium | reverse complement strand
TGTTAAATCTGTAAAAAAACGCTAAAAATGAGATAATTTAAATAAAAACAAAATAAAATGAAAAAAATTTGATTTTTTTAAAGAAATGTGTTGACAAATAAAAATCACATGATATAATAAAACCATAAACAACACAAATTCACATAGATATCCTAGAAGAAAGGGAGGTACGGTCCACCGAAAGCATAATTTCAAGATCCATTTAAAGTACAAATGAATAAGGAACCAATGACAAAACAGCGAAGACGTAGTCGAGTACATGAGAGAAAGTAACGAATCACAGAAGAAAAAGGAATAAGACGTTACAGTATATGCATACGAAAGAAGAGTGGAAAGAGTACGGAAGAAGAAAAACGGAGGTATGGACCATTGGATAGTGTAGTATAGAAGCGGGTATTAATTCTAAGAGGAATTAGTACCCGCTTCGCTGTGTGCAAGGGGATCATACAATTGGGGGAGTTGTATGCGTAAGATTATGTATATTTGTTATGGAATCGATGAAAAGTGAAAATTGTGTAGCATATTTCCACCAAATAGGTTATAGTATAATTGCCAGATACTATATGTTGTATGTGGTCACACACAGGAGGAGTTGTATGAGAAAGTTATTTCGCGGAAAAAATAAATATTCGGACGAAGAGTTTGAAGATGAAGATATGCTCGAAGAAGATGAATTAGAAGAAGATGAAGAAGACGCGGATGATGAGGACGAATTAGAAGACGACGAAGATTCGGATGACGATGAAGAAGATTCAGAAGATGACGAAGAAGATTCGGATGATGACGAAGAAGATCGTCGATTGTATCGTCGGAAAAGACGAATTCGCAATCAGATTATATCCTATTCCGTCGTAGCGGTGATTCTGGCAGCAATAGTTGCCGGTGGAGTGTTTGCGGGTAAAAGTATAGCGTCAGTGGTAAGAGAGAAAAAACTTGCTGAAGAACAAGTGAAACTTGCTGAGGAACAAGAAGCACAGGCAGCTCACGAGGTAGTGATAGACGCACCGGAACCAATAGTGGAAGAAGAACCGGAAGAGGACTATCTTGGTAAATATGTAGAAGATGTCCTTTCGGATATGACGTTGGAAGATAAAGTGGCAGGTCTTTTTATAGTGACTCCTGAAGCACTGACAGGTGTGACAACTGCGACACAAGCAGGAGACGGAACACAGGAAGCGTTGGAGAAGTATGCCGTAGGCGGATTGATTTATTTTGAACAAAATATCATTGATAAAGAACAGATTATGCAGATGCTTTCAAATACGACAGCCAAGAGCAAATATCCGATTTTCTTAGCTGTAGACGAAGAAGGTGGTTCTGTCAGCAGAGTGGCAAAGAGCGGTATTGATGTAGTTGAAGTCGGTGATATGGCTGAAGTTGGCGCAAGTGGTGATGGCGTACAAGCATATGAGGCGGGAGTTAATATCGGGTCTTACTTGAAAGAACTGGGATTCAACTTGGATTTTGCGCCGGTGGCTGATGTAGCAGGTTCAGAGGATAGTATGATAGGCGCCCGTTCTTTCGGAGCGGACGCTCAGTTAGTGGGAGAGATGGTTGCTAATGCGGTGGGCGGTATAGAAGGCGCCGGAGTCAGTTCGTGTCTGAAACATTTCCCGGGACTTGGGGATATGACAGAGGATACCCATGACGGCAGAGTGGCAACGAGTAAAACACTGGACGAGATGCGCGCTACAGACTTTATACCTTTTAAGGCAGGAATTGATGCTGGAGCAGATTTTGTCATGGTAAGTCATGTTACGATGTCAGATGTGGAAGGGGATGCTGTTCCTTCCAGTCTGTCTAAAACTGTTATGACGGATGTGCTTAGAAATGAATTAGGCTTTCAGGGAGTCATTATCACAGACGCACTAAATATGGGAGCGATTACCGAATATTACACATCTGAGGAAGCGGTAATTATGGCAGTGGAAGCGGGGGCGGATATGCTTCTTATGCCGGACGATTTTGAGTCGGCGTATAACGCGCTTCTTACAGCTGTGCAGGATGGCACGATTTCCGAGGAGAGGGTTGACGAATCTTTGGAGCGGATATATCGGATTAAATGTGCGGGAAAAGTATGATGATGAAAGTGAAATTGTCGTCATAACAAATGGAATAGAGGAATTGTCTTGAAAAACATGAAATTGTGCATGTAATTAGAAAAATTCAAAAAGATAATCGAATATAATAAAATGTAATTTTAATATTGACAAAGCAAAAGCCATATAG
>VSOA01000443.1 GCA_009774585.1 Lachnospiraceae bacterium | reverse complement strand
ATACATAAATTTATTTCTGTGGTAATTGTTAGTATTGGGCTTTTGCTGTTTTATAAAATTGGGAACACGAAGATGAATACCACATTGTTTTATTCCTTTTGTTGCGTAGTTATTCTAACGATAGTCGAAACAATTAAAAATCTAATGAGACGCTTTACAAAATAGTAGGATGACTTTTCATAAATATTCAAAAAAGATAAAGAATTTGATGGTCTTTATCTTTTTTGAATTTAATTAGATTATCTAGCTCCTCTGTCTGCTGGCGAACGATAGTTAAAAACTCTGTCCTGTTCCCGTTTCTGAACTTCTGCCTGCTTTTCTGCAAGCTTTCTGTGGGTGGATTTTTCTCCATACTTTGATTCCCAGTCCTTTGTCGCTTTGACATAGGCTTCATACTCGGACTTGCCTTGCTTGTAGTCTTGCAGGAACGCATCTACCGTTGGATATTTGTAATCCTGTACGATATGGGATAATCCCTGTTTCATAGTCTTTATCGTTTGTGCATACCTGTCAGACTGTGCCTGCAATTCCTTTCGTCTCTTTCCTTGGAATAATCCTGTACAGTTCTCCAACTCCTCGTCAATCAGTTCTTTCTCCATTTCCTGCGTGTGAATGGCTCTGTTTTGGCGTTTGAGTTTCTCCATAATCTCTTCCAGACGCATCTCATAGGCGTGTGCAAGTTCGGACATTCTCGGTCTTAGCGGGATAACGGTCTTTTCTACGGTAGTAGTGGCAGGTGCTTTGATCGTTGTGTCTACGCTAGGTGCAGTCTGGTTGTCTGCCTGTGTAGCAGTATGAGCAGGTTGCTTATCCTTGTTTTCGTTTCTACGCTCCATAAAGTCAGAGATTCTAGTTTTCATCTGTTCCTGTTTCTGTATCAGCAGCTTTATGAGTTCCTTCAACAGTTCGATTGCTCTAAATATGATCACAAACAGAAACTCAGGATGATTGCCATATTTTTGTATGGATTCCTTGATCGGAGTTGAAATCTGTTCCTGCTTTACCTTTAGAATTTCCTTTCTCTCCATACCCGATACAAGAGCATGATCCACAGTGCGATTCCAGTCCTGTATGACCTTGTTATTGAGTGCAATCTTATCTGCCTTGGGATTGTTCTTTCCGATTTTCTTGGTGGCAAGATAGACATCCCCACGCTTGAATACGGACAGTTTTTCTTTCTCATCTTTGACAAGTCCATTCATCAGATCGGTATAAAATACCTTGACCTCATCTACGAAATTTTCCTGCTTAAAGAGTTTTTCTTTAATGGTAAATATTTGTCTTTCGTAAACTTCGCCTTTCTTGATGACCTTACACCTTTTGCGGATATTTCCATTCTCGTCTAGGATTTCTTTCTTGGTACGGACATGATTACCTTTTTCATCATAAAACATATTTCTGGTGGCAATCTTTTCTATCGGTTTTTCAAGATAATTTCGTTCTGCAAAGATAAGATGGATATGATAATTCGTCTTTTTCTTGTTGTGGTGGAGTGCTGCGATACAGTCTACACCATACCGACTTTTGAATTTATCCGTCATATATTTCAATAGTCCGTCCGGCGGATAATCCACAAAGGATTCCGGCAGAGCAATGATAAATTCTCTTGCTTCGATACATTTTCCATCTGTACCACTTTTCTTAAATTCTGTCTGGTTGCACTTGGCAAGTTCCCTCCAAAATTTACGGTCTGTGGTTTCATATACCGCATAGAGATTTTCCTGCTTTTTATCACTGGAGATATAATAGATTCTTCCACGAACATTATGGAGCTTTGACATCTGCACAAATGAATTTCTTGGCATTGTGATTCCTCCTTTTCCGGTTTTGATTTTGGAAAAGAGGACGGATAAGATAGGTGAGTTGTGATAGAATAACTTCCCCTGTGAGCGGGTGCATAGGCACCCATCTTGCGAACACATCCGCCTTGTGGCGGCTAAGCCTCGCAGAGCGAAATACACAGAGTACAAATCGAAGATTTGTGCGATGGGTGTATTTCGCTCTCAAACGCCGAGGGCTTGCTTATGAAGTCCACTTTTAGCTCTAATTGTTCCCTCAGCACCTAATTTTGTGCCTTAAATGGCACGCTTTTTATGTGCCGTATCCGGCACTCCTTTTTCTTAACAGGAATGCTAGAAGATTGCTATGAAAATCAGCGAAACAATAGACGAATTCGTTAGCACTTTTGCTTTAACAATAGCACGATCCGTTAGCTTTTTCGCCCTGACAATAGCAC
>VSOA01000442.1 GCA_009774585.1 Lachnospiraceae bacterium | reverse complement strand
TCTTTATCTAAATAAAAGCGCCACCAATCACCATAAGTTCCCATTACAATAATATCAACATCTTCATTCGCATAGCCAATCCTTACACCATTCTGTGCATAAATTGGCACTTTTCCTGTTGTAACATAATTTGTCAGATTACTTTCATCAAAAGAATACAGCGCCGAAAACATCCTCTCCATCATCACAAAATGTTCTGTCTTCCATACTGTAATGGTAAGCCTTCATATCAAGCTCTGAATCATCTTTCTCGACAATCATGCTGTCAATGTCTTTAGCTTCTGTGGAAGAACTTTCAGGTTCAACAGTTTTTTTATCTATGACATCAGAATTTTCAGTTTCCACTGTTTCGCTGGCACTGCCCTCTATCACAGCAGTCTCTGTCTTGTCTGTATCTTCTATGTTCCCACATCCGCTAGCAAGTGCCATAATTGCAACCATAAAGATTGCATAGATTCTTTCCCTCTTCATAACACTATCTCCCGTTAATTTTTAATACTCTGATTCGATAAGGTCTTTATAATAAATTCTGCAGATAATCCAACCATCTGTATCATCTTCGCACTCAATATAAAGTGTTCCATAAAGCAATGGATTCACTTCGTCATTTCTTGTAATCTGTTCTGCAACCCAATATTCATACATCGTTTGATCATCATATACTGAATCCATTCTACATTCAAAGAGTTCCATATCAGAAACTTTTTCATCCAAAAATGTATATTCTGCATCTTGAATACCATAAGTGTTAATATAGTTTTCAATTCCCTGTTTCATCTTTACCGCATCATAATGGAAATCTTCTGAATCAACCATTTCATTTCTTACATACAGATAATCATAATCTGTACCTTCAATCGGATTCTCAAACCTTGCCCATAAATCTGTACTCATTTCTGTAATAGAAACAGTTGTTCCAGGTTCAATGCTACCAATCCAATAACCATCTCCATCCAAAATAGGAACATATGATTCTGCTTCTATGTAACCATTAAATGCTTTATATTCAATTTCATCTAATGCATCAAAGTCTTTAGATTCTTTTTCTGAAAACAGAATGATACCATTATAATTAGTATCTCCAAGTTCTTCTTCGTCTTCGGTGTCTTCTCCAGCAACCTCTTCGCTTGCGATTTCATCATCTGCCTCTGTTTCAGCACTACTGCTTTCAGAAGCCTCCTGATCTGTTGACTCTGCCTTTGTTCCGCACCCTGTAAAGGATACCATCATCAATCCTGTTACTAAAGCAATCACAATTCTCTTTTTCATTTTCTTCCTCCTCATATTCAGGATTTCTGCCATCCTGCCCTTTTGTATTTTATCTGGGGATATATCCCTGTCCATAAGTAATCGGAAATCCGCTTATTTATGGATTACATATTACCCCTATCCCTACTGTATTATAACGTACCTGCCACCGTTGTGCAAGGTCTATATTCAATATATAACCCCTATTAAATATAATGAATGTTCAACATTTTGCATTGATACTAGAATGAACATATGAATATTGGGAACCCTGAATGGAAAGGGGGAATCTGCATGATTTCATATGAACCGCTATGGGCTACCATGAAAGAAAAAGAAATCACGAAATATCAGCTTATCTACCATTGGGGGATCAGCAGCAATACACTTAGAAGAATGGGGCATGGAGAGCCGATAAGCTCCAACACCCTCAATGAGTTGTGCCTGATACTGGACTGCAGGGTAGAGGATATTCTGCTATTCACTGCAACAGAAGAAGAAATTACCGCAATCAATGAAAGGAAAGAGGAAATCACCAATTTCCATAGAAAGAAGCGAAAAAAATAGGCCTGTGTTCCAAACGAACATAAGGCCTATCCTGTTTTTTCAGCTAACCTGCTCCCATTAGGGCAACATGCTGTGAACCCTTTGAAAAAATGGCTGTTTATGTACCGCCATCCTCCAATTTTTTTTGCATTTACAGGTTGCAGGCCCTTATCGGGCCTCCCCTTTGTGGGGCTATATATTATAGACACCTGCCATATAAATTATAACTAAAATCAGAATTTTTCTAAAACAAAAACATCTGCCTATTAAAAAGAAAAATAAGGGATTCAGGTTCTGTAATGGCTACTACCTGTCAAAAAAAGACAATCTTATTTTTCTTTAACATGCAGTTCCATTCCAATACAGCCCATACCTACCTTTTTCTTTTATGAGGCAGATTTTTTTATCAGAAAATACTTAAACCATATATTCTAACAACAGCTAAAGTATATATTAT
>VSOA01000441.1 GCA_009774585.1 Lachnospiraceae bacterium | reverse complement strand
ATAATATTCTCTGTAAACTGTATCGCTCGAAACATCCGTATAGCAAAAACCTACCGCTGCCGGAAACCCACATGCTTTGCTCATCTCTTCATTCATCTCAAAATGAAACTTATTGCGAAGCAGAACGCAATGTGGGATAATAGAATGAAGAATAATTTTGTCAGGCACAGCGAGGTTATATTTTAGATGAGGGACAATCAAAATGAACATAATATGGGAGAACAGATTATGGCCGCTCTGTCGGACGCCTTGCAGGGCGGCGACTTCAGCCATTTAAACAGACTGGTCTCTCAAAGCGTGAATAATGTCATAAATGAAGTCGGCCGACAGGCTCAGGAGCAAATATACCGGCAAACACAAACACGGGAACAAATACGGCGGCAGGAAAAGGCGCAAAGAGAAGAACACGCCCGCAGACAAGCACAGCAGATGTATCAGCAGCGGACAGAATCAGCTAAAAATCAGAATAATTCCTTTCAGAATATGCCGCAGACAACCTCATGGCAGACGGCTCCCGTTCCGATACAGCCGAAACAGACGGCGCTTCTTCCCTTACAACTAAAAAAAGTAGGCAATGTCTCCAATGTCCTATATCAGGTGTTTGGCGGTATCGGATTTGGAATTACAATGCTTGTAACCTTACTCCATCTTTCCACAGTGGTGATCGAAGGTACCATAAGCACCGCGGGATGGATTGTCAATCTTCTCTTCCTTGCACTGTTTGCAGGTATGATCCGACTTGGAATCGGACAGCGCAGGCGTTTGAAGCTGGCAGAGCGCTACGCCAAACTGTGCGGCAGCAAACTATACGGTGAGATTGAGCAGCTTGCCGCAAGCACGGGACGCAAAGCCCGCCGCGTGATTAAGGATTTGCAGAAAATGATGGAAATCGGTATGTTTCCGGAAGGACATCTGGATGAAAAGAAAACTTGTTTTATGTTAAACGACAATATATACAAGCAGTATCTGGAAGCTGAAAACAGCCGTAAAATACGGGAATCAGAGAATCAAAAGCTTCAAGGCTTACAGAATACACCGAATGCGGATGCTGCTGAAAAAGATATAGGACATGCCTCAGAATATTCCAATCAGGAAGCGGAATTAAATGCCATGATTGCGGAGGGAATGGAATGTATTAATAAACTCCGCACCTTGAATAATCAGATACCCGGTGAAGTCATCTCCGCCAAGCTTTCACGTTTGGAAAGCCTGCTAAAAGACCTTTTTGACAGCGTGCGGGAACATCCCGAACAAATGCACCGGATGCACAAACTAATGGACTACTATCTTCCTACTACTTTGAAGCTGGTTGAAGCTTATGAAGAATTTGACCGGGTGAGCGTTCCGGGAGACGATATTATCGCCGCCAAAGCAGAAATTGAAAACACACTGGATACGATTAATCAGGCATTTACGGAACTCTTAAACAGTCTTTTTCAGGATGCGGTACTGGATGCCACCACTGACGCGCAGGTATTAAAAACCATGCTTGCCAGAGAAGGTCTGATGAATGAAATGGATATACACAATAAGCAAAATATAAATGGAGGAAATCAGAATGAACAACAACTTGGATGACATGTTAAAAGAAGCGCCTTCCCTGACTCTGGACCCCTTTGAGCAGGTTGAGGTTGTAGAAAGCACGCCACGCTTAGTCCCGGATGAGGGTTCAAAGATTCCCGAAGTGGTTTTAACACCTCAGGAGCAGAAAATGGTAGATGATTTTGCCGCGCAGATAGACATCACCAACACACAGATGGTAATGCAGTACGGCGCCGGCAGCCAGAAAAAAATTGCGGACTTCTCAGAAAGCGCCCTAAACAATGTACGCACCAAGGATATGGGTGAAATCGGTCAGATGTTAGCCGATGTGGTCACGGAACTTAAAGACTTCGGCGAAGAAGAGGAAAAAGGCTTCCTCGGATTCTTTAAAAAAGGCAGCAACAAGCTGGAAAGCCTGAAAATCAAATACGACAAGGCAGAAGCCAATATCAACAAGATATGCAAGGTCATGGAAGAACATCAGGTAACCCTTTTAAAAGACGCCGCTATGCTGGACAAGATGTACGAATTGAATCTGAATTATTTCAAAGAATTGTCCATGTATATCCTGGCCGGCAAGAAGCGGCTGGAGTACCTGCGCGCCCACGACCTGGCGGAGCTGAAAAAGAAGGCGGAGGCGACCGGCGCCCAGGAGGACGCCCAGGCCTACAACGACTTCGCCAACCTGTGCGGCCGGTTCGAGAAGAAGCG
>VSOA01000045.1 GCA_009774585.1 Lachnospiraceae bacterium | reverse complement strand
AATTGTTGTTTGTATTAAACAGGTTCCTGATACAAAGGGCGGCGTTAAGTTTAATCCTGACGGAACACTTGACAGAGGCGCTATGCTTACAATCATGAACCCGGATGATAAAGCAGGTCTGGAAGCAGCACTCAGATTAAAAGACCAGTATGGTGCGGAAGTAACCGTTGTGACGATGGGTCTTCCTAAAGCAGAAGAAGTTTTGCGCGAGGCGATGGCTATGGGCGCAGATAAAGGCGTTCTCGTAACAGACAGAGTCCTTGGTGGCGCAGATACTTGGGCAACTTCCACCACGTTGGCAGGTGCTATCAGAAATCTCGATTATGACTTGATTATTACAGGACGTCAGGCTATTGACGGAGACACGGCTCAGGTAGGTCCTCAGATTTCCGAGCATTTGGATATTCCTGTAATCTCTTATGCGCAGGATATCAAGATTGAGGGCGACAGCGTAATCGTTGAGCGTCAGTATGAAGACAGATATCATGTAGTAAAAGCTAAGATGCCTTGTCTGATTACAGCGCTTTCCGAATTAAATGAGCCCCGCTATATGACTCCGGGTGGAATCTTTGATGCGTATAAGCAGGAGATCACCGTATGGGGTAGAGCGGACCTGAAGGATGTAGACGATGCAAACTTAGGTCTGAAGGGTTCACCGACAAAGATTGCCAAGGCTTCTGATAAGGTAAGAAAAGGCGCAGGTGAGAAGGTTGCTCTTGATCCTGATGAATCCGTAAGCTACATTGTTGACAAGTTAAAAGTAAAACATGTGATCTAACAGTTCAGCCAGACCGAATCTGCCGGATGAATCGTGCTTGCACGAATTTTGCAGACAGATGATGGTCTGAGGGAATGCACGTTCACCAGCAAAAGCGGTTGCGAAGCGGCTGCGAGTGCCGAAGGCATGGTTTTGCGTATGGGCGTGGCTGAACGTAATTTGAGAGAATACGCGTAAATCGAGTGCGCAGAAAGAGGTAAACAATGAATTTAGAAGAATACAAGGGAGTATATGTCTTTGCGCAGCAGGTAGATAATGAAATCAGCAGTATTGCATTCGAGTTACTTGGCAAAGCAAAAGACCTCGCTAAAGATTTAAATACTGAAGTAACGGCTGTTCTGGTAGGTTCCGGTGTTAAGGGACTGGCAGATCAGCTTGCTGAGTATGGTGCAGATAAAGTTATCGTAGTGGATGATCCTGAGCTGAAAGATTACAGAACAGAGCCTTACGCACATGCGCTTGCTTCTGTGATCAATCAATACAAACCGGAGATTATGCTGGTAGGCGCTACCGCAATCGGTAGAGATTTAGGTCCGAGAGTATCTGCAAGAGTTGCAACCGGTTTGACAGCAGACTGTACCGTATTGGAAATCGGTGATTTCCCGTTACAGGCAGTTCCGGGACAGGAGCAGTTACATAACCAGCTCCTCATGACACGTCCGGCATTCGGCGGTAACACAATCGCAACAATCGCATGTCCTTACAACCGTCCTCAGATGGCTACCGTTCGTGCAGGCGTTATGCAGAAGATTGATCCGATCAAGGGCGCAAAAGCAGTAGTAGAAGAGTATAATCCGGGCTTTACACCGGACAATAAGTATGTTGAGATTCTCGATATCGTAAAAGCCGTTACGGAGACGGTAGATATCATGGATGCTAAGATTCTTGTATCCGGCGGACGTGGCGTAGGAAGTCCGGAGAATTTCAAGATTCTCGAAGAGCTGGCAGAGGTTCTCGGCGGTACGGTAAGCTGCTCTCGTGCAGTTGTTGATTCCGGCTGGAAGCCGAAGGATTTGCAGGTTGGTCAGACAGGTAAAACTGTTCGTCCTAACGTATATTTTGCAATCGGTATCTCCGGTGCGATTCAGCACGTGGCAGGTATGGAAGAATCAGATATTATTGTTGCCATCAATAAAGATGCTGACGCTCCGATTTTTGATGTTGCTGACTACGGTGTCGTTGGCGATCTGAACAAGATTGTTCCGAAGCTGACGGCAGCGCTTAAGGCTGAAATTGCGGCAGCAAAGTAACAGATCAAGCAAGCTTGATTGCGAGATCTGCTTCGCAGACTCGAATGAGGTGAAGAATATAGGAAAACGCCCGGCATTTTTGTTTGGGCGTTTTCTTTTGTTCAAATCTATGTTACTATAGAAACATGGAGCATATGATTACAGTGACAGATATTACAAGTTCATACGGAAGAAAGAAGATTCTGAAAGGAGCTTCTTTTACGGCATTAAGAGGCGAATGTGTTGCAATCGTCGGTGCGAACGGATGTGGAAAATCGACACTATTGTCAGTTTTGGCAGGTACGTTAAAGCCGAAATCAGGAGAAGTGCTCTATTACGGCAAAACAGCATGGGGCAGCTTAGGCGGAAGAATGCATGCAGATATGGATATTATCCGCACAATGACCGGTTATGTTCCGCAAGAAAACCCGCTGATTCCGGAGCTGACGGTCTATGACAATCTGCGCTTATGGTATCCGGACAAAAAGAAACTTCAGCAGGAATTATCGCATGGATTTTTGAATTTATTGGGGGTTCATGAATTTAGCGACAGGCAGGTGAGTAAGCTTTCCGGCGGCATGAAGAAGCGGGTGAGTATCGGTATTGCGATGGCGGGAATGCCACCGGTGCTGCTGATGGATGAACCGAGCGCGGCTTTGGATTTGGTCTGTAAGGAAGAGATACGCAGATATCTGCAGGTTTATTTGGAGCGTAAAGGCACGGTGGTCATCACGACCCATGAGGAGAGCGAACTTGAAATGTGCAGCAAGGTGTTTGTTATGAAAGAAGGCCGGCTGGAACAGATTGACCGGGAACTTCGCGGCGAGGCATTGGTCAGTAAGTTTTGAGAAGCAGTGAAGTACAAGCGAAAGAACAGTGTGAGAAGAAAGAATGAGGGGACAGATGGACGGAAATAATCAGAATAATATGGGAAATTACATACCGCAGGAAATACCGATTCCCGGTGTGTCGGCAGCCGAAAGCGCATCTATGCAGCCGGACGATAACAATTTGAATGAGGGACAGGCAAATAGTCAGTACGAACAGTCAAACGACCTATACGGGCAGCAGACACAAAGAAATCCCCATGAACAGCAGCAGAACAGCCCGTACAGACAACAATCACAGTATAATCCGTATGAACAGCAGAACAATCCATACGGACAGCAACCACAATATAATCCGTATGAGCAGCAGAACAATCCATACGGACAGCAATCGCAGGATAATGTATACGGCAGTTTTTATCAGAAACAGGGGAATATGAACGGAGAGACGATTCGTCCGTATCATCCCAAAGAGAAGAAAAGTGCGGCTAAGATTGTGATTGCTATCGCATGTGTCTGCGTCGTGCTTATCGTCGCGATAGTAGGGGGGCTGATTTATTTCAGGAGTACACCGGTTTATAAAATCAGCAAAGGTTTTCAGAATATCGGCAGAGAGATTACACAGACCAGAAATCCTCTGGCAGAGAAAATCGGTGGTAATGATATGCTCCGAATGATGCAGGAAGACGGCTGTCATGTTGACACATCGTTGGATTTTTCTATGGATATGCCGATGATGGGCACTGTGACGCTGGGACTTGATACTGATTTTTACAAAGATATGAAGGCGAAAGAACTGAATGCGGAAACCAGTCTCAGCATGATCAATTATGAATTCGGACATTTAAATATATATGCCAATGACGAAGTATTCTGTTTTTCCGTACCGGAACTGTTTATGGAAGATATGTATATTGAGAATGAAAATGTCGTAAGCCAGTTTAACAATTCTATTCTGGCGGAATATTCTGAACAGAGTGACGCGGAAGAATTTTCGATTGATCTGTTTTCTATAGAGAATAAGGCAAATTCCATAAGGGATTGGAAAAGCTTCAGTACGGCGTTCGAGCAGACGGCAAGAGATATTGACGCCTGCAGGGAGGCAATGACGATCGAGAAAGTGGAAAAAGGACTGTACCGCGTGACGTTTCCGAAGCAGGAAATCAATCGTCTGGTCAAGAATTATATGAAAGAGTACAGTGAAATTTATGAAATGACCGATAGTATGAGCGCCTTGAGTTATTATGATAACTGGGTAACTTCCGACTTGAGCCTGTTGTTTGAAATCTCATCTAAGAATCGTATTGAGAGTATTATGATAGAGGAGCCGGTTAAGATGCTGGATTCCGAGGCGTCTGTTTCCGGGGAATTGTTTTTCTTGGGAGAGGACAGAAGTATTGATAAGGTGCAGGGCAAGATCAGTGTGGATGGCGTTGATGGCGAGACAAGGGAAATTATTTGCCAGATCGTGCAAGATACAACGGAAGATGAACATCAGGTAACTGTGGATGCCAAATATTCGGATGATTATGATGAAGCGAAGATCAAATATGTGATGAACTGTGATGCCGCAAATGATGAGTTCGAAATGACTTTTTCCATGAAAGATGATATCGATGATCTTGAGTTTACCTTAAAAGGCGGCTGGGCCGATATTGTGAAGGGCGAGAGCGCAAACTTCGAACTTCAGAAACTGGCGTTTACGATGGATGATGAAGAATTGTTCCGCATCAGCGGTGATATTATGATAGAGCCGATAACGGATAAGATTGAGCCGTCGGTAGAAGCCAAGACAGCGTTTTTTGAAATGTCACTCTCTGATTGGGAAGAAATTATTTACAATCTCGACGACGAATACGGCAGCTTGTTGGATGCATTGTGGTAATTATATAGTAAACGACATAAAGAAGGAGTTTGTTCTTATAATGAGTGATACAGGGCAAGAGGCTATGATTGAAGAAATCATGAAACATCTGGATGCGGAGTCTGCACAGGGCGTATATCGTATGAGTATCACATTTGACGAAGAGGAAAAGCAGAGTAAAACGGTTTCTCATAAATGCTGCAATATGTATGGCAGACCGGCATCGGAGACGGTAGGACTGCTTGATATGTATACGGATATGAATGCGGGGGAACCCGACCGGAAGGCGTAAGTTCTATGAAACAGAAAATGCGATATCTGTGTATAGAAATCAAAAAGATGTTAGGAATGTTTCCACGAATGTTATTACAGGCAATCATGCTTATGATTCTCATAGGCACGATTGCTTTTTGTGGTGCAAAAGGTATGGAAAAGGCGCCGCTGGCGGTTCAGGCAAACATCGGAGTTGTCGTGAGAGAAGAGAATGTGATGACAAAAATGGCGCTCAGTTATGTGGAGAATCTTGAGAGCGCATCCAAGATATGTCACTTTGTACAATTGCAGGAAGAGGAAGGATTTCAGTCGCTGCAGAGCGGAGAAATAGCCGCGCTGATCGTACTGCCCGAACAGCTTGTGGAAGGAATTATGAACGGAACAAACCCGTTCGTAGAGGTATATTTTCCGGGAAACGCAGGATTGGAAACACTGCTTTTGCGGGAATTAACCGAATCCGGGGCAGGACTTTTGCGCGTGGCACAAGCGCAGATTTATGGTGCGTATGACACGGCGGCGGCATATAATATGACGGACATGCTGTCAGTGATGCAGGGAGAGATAGACAGTTATAATCTTGCATTTGCGCTTGACAGACTGGCAGTTTACGAGGAGAAAACGGTATCTGCTACCGGCAGGATGAGCATCATACAATTCTATGTGGCATCGGCGGTCATTCTGTTTCTGCTATTGAGCGGGATGGCGGTATACCCTGTTATGCAGCAGGAACCAACTGCTTTTAGGAAGCAGCTGGCGCGGCAGGGAACGGGAGAAGCATGGCAGTGTTTTTGCAAGTGGTTTTGCGGATTTGCGTGTATGGGGCTGTTTTGTGGCATTACCTGGATAGTGCTAAAGATTGCGGGAGTTCTTTTCCCGGAAGCGGCAAAAGCAGTGTCTGCAATGATATCCGGCGGGGGGAGCGGATTCCATGTCGGTGTTAAGATAGGAATGGTCATGTTGATTGTGACAACAGTTTCTGCTTTTTCATATTTTATATACAGTCTGTCCGGCGGAAGAACCGGTGCGGTGTTGCTTATATTCCTACTTTCCGTGATTATGATTTATCTGTCCGGCGGATTTATTCCATCTGTATTTCTGCCGGGAGCAGTGCAGGCAGTAGGCGAGATACTGCCAACATCGTATCTGATCCGGGCGGCAGGAGGCGTACTGACCGGATATCATGCAGATATTTACAAGCAGTGTGCGATCGGAATGTGTGGGTATACAGCGATGTTTGCAGTGGCGGCATATCTGCTTAGAAGGCGGGATTAGGGCGTATTATGAGGAAAAAGAAAAGGGAAAAATTCAGGCAAATTTATATATGGTTCATCCTTCTGGTAAAGAGGTTATGGAGACAGCCGGCGTACATAGTATTGCTGGCGCTTATTCCGATACTCGGTTGTGCGGTTAACATAATGGAATTGGGGGAGCAGAACGGCGCGGCGGTGGCGATCTGCGTGGAAGAAGGAACCTGGAGCGGACAGATTACGGAAGCGTTACATGATCTGGAAGAGGAGAGTGTGCTGCGGTTTACGTTTTGTGAGGACGAATTTGAAGTAGAACGGAGTGTGATGAAATCGGAAACGGATTGCGGTTTTGTGATTGCGGCGGATGTTGCAAGGCGGGTGATGGAGCGTGATTGGGCAGAGAGTATTACTGTCTATGAGACAACAACGAGCAGTATTACCGGAATGGCGAAAGAGCGTATCAGCGGAGCGATTTTCAAATTGTATTCGGAGCAGTCCTATGAGGATTATATGAGGACGTGTACGGTGCGGACGGCGGAGGAGAAGGCCCAAGAGAAAGAGCGCGGAAAGACGGATGAGATATCTCAGGAAATCGTAGATTTTGCAATGCAGGCGTACGAGAGTCATCTGGTGGACGGCAGCACGTTCGGATTCCGTTATATGAGTGACGACCCGGATAGTCAATATGCTTCCGACACGAATGTTATATCTGACAGTTCTGTCTTCCCAGTAAAAGGGATGTTTGCGGTAATTATTTTTATTAGCGGTATGTGCGGTATGTTAGAATATGACACGGACAGAAGAGAAAAAAGATTTCTGCGGATAGCGCCGAATGCATTGACCTATATAGTCGATATATGGCTGCCGACTGTTTTTGTTTCTTTCGCAGTTTTGATTTGTCTATGGATATCTGACGGAATCCGTTATGGCGGTACAGAGGCTTCGTACGGCAGTATCATTTCGTTATGGAGTGCAGGTATGTGGGGCGCGCAGATTGGCCGTCTGTTTATTTACCAGTGTATTGTGGTGGCATATTGTAGTATACTCGGTATTTTTCTGAAAAGGCAGGAGTCTGTCGCAGCGGCGATTCCGATTCTGTCATTGGGCAGTCTTGTGTGCGCGCCGGTATTTGTCAGACTGGCGACATATTTACCGGTTTTTACGGTATTGGAGAAATTGTTTCCGGTGACGTATTATCTGATGTTGTAGAAAGATGGTGCAAAAGCGCTTTGGCGCCGCTCAAATTCGCAGGTTGAGTAAGAATGGAGGATTAAGATGGACGGCATAAGAGAAGAAAAAAATATCATGGAGTACGAGACAGTAGCGCTTGACGATGAGAACAGTGCGCTGGTGATTCTGGACCAGACAAAGCTTCCGGGCAAAGCGGAATTGATCAGTCTGCATTCCGGAGAGGAGATCTGGGACGCTATCTATTTGTTAAAGGTGCGCGGCGCGCCGGCAATCGGTGTGGCGGCAGCGTTCGGCATATATCTGCTGGCAAAAGGGATTCAGACTGAGGACTATGATGTCTTTTACAAAGAATTCCGCAGACAGAAAGACTACTTAAACTCAGCCAGACCTACGGCAGTCAATTTGTCATGGGCGCTAAACAGGATGGAGCAGGTATGTATCGCAAATAAAGACATGCCGGTGTCCGAGATTAAGCGTAGACTAAGAGAAGAGTCGATCGTCATGAAGGAAGAGGACATACAGGTGTGCAAGGCTATCGGGGAGTACGGACTGACGCTTGTCAAACCGGGAGACGGGATTCTGACACACTGTAACGCAGGGCAGCTTGCCACATGCAAATACGGAACAGCTACGGCGCCGATTTATCTGGGACAGGAGCGCGGTTATCATTTCCGTGTGTTTGCCGACGAGACACGACCCCTACTACAGGGAGCGAGACTGACTTCTTATGAATTGCATTCTTCGGGGGTAGATGTAACGCTGATCTGCGATAATATGTCTGCCACGGTTATGAGGAACGGATGGGTTAACGCCGTGTTTGTAGGCTGCGACCGGGTAGCGGCGAACGGTGATACCGCCAATAAGATAGGTACGTCTGTGGTGGCGACGGTAGCGAAACGCTACAATGTGCCAGTCTATATCTGCGCGCCTACTTCTACCATCGACATGAATACGCCAACCGGGGCGGATATTACGATTGAGCAGCGGCCGGCGCATGAGGTGACGGATATGTGGTACGAGAAACCGATGGCGCCGGCAGGGGTGAAGGTTTTCAATCCGGCGTTTGACGTGACAGATCATGATTTGATCGCAGGTATCGTGACGGAGTACGGCATCGCCAGAGAACCATATACGGAATCGTTGAGAGAGATTTTTGCTAAGAAAGCGCAACTGTAATACAAGAAACAAAGGAACGGTCACATATGGAATATATTACGGAAAAACAAGCAAAGAAAGCAATTATTGATGTCGGACAGCGCATGTATACAAGGGGATTTGTGGCAGCAAACGACGGCAATATTTCGGTTAGAACCGGGGACAATGAAGTCTGGGCAACGCCTACGGGGGTATCCAAAGGTTATATGAAGAAGAAAATGCTCGTCAAAGTTGACTTGGACGGCAATGTAATGGAGGGAACCTATAAAGCTTCCTCCGAGCTGAAAATGCACTTACGCGCCTATCGGGAAAATGAAGATATCAAGGCGGTCTGTCATGCGCATCCGCCAATCTGCACTTGTTTCGCGATAGCGGGTATCCCGCTTGATACGCCGGTATTGGCGGAGGCGATTATTACATTAGGAGACGTGCCGATTGCACCTTATGCGGAGTTAGGAAGCAGACAGGTGCCGGAAGTGATTGCGCCGTATTGCCATACACATAACGGTATCCTTCTTGCCAATCACGGTGCGGTGACCTGGGCAGAAGACATTTACGAGGCATATTACAGACTGGAATCCATGGAGTATTATGCGAATATCTTGTTGATTACAGAGAAAATATTGGGCAGACAGAATAGGCTTACGGACGAGCAGATAGACGCATTGCTTGCCATGCGGGAGAAATTCGGTATTAAGCGCGGCGGCGTGCCGGCTCGTTTGACGAGAGGGAAAGAAGACGGTAAATAACAAAACAGAAGAATCATAAAAGGGGAAAAGGAACATAACGATGAAATTATCCGAATTACAAAATTATAAATCCGTGACCATTCAATGTCATGACAACCCGGATGCGGACGCCATTGCTTCCGGATTTGCGTTGTACAGTTATTTTACAAGTCTTGGGAAAAAGGCGCAGCTTGTCTATGCAGGCAGGAACCGTATACAGAAACCGAATCTGTTGTTGATGGTAGAGAAATTACAGATTCCCATTACATATATCGGCGATATCCGAAAGTACATGGAAGAGAGAACGACCGGGATGATACAGGGACTCCTGATTACCGTGGACTGCCAGTACAAAGCAGGCAATGTGACATATCTTCAGGCGGAGGATGTGGCGATTATAGACCATCATCAGGAGGAGATTCAGGATGTGCAGAAGACGGAAATCAATCCTCATCTGGGGAGCTGTTCGACGCTTGTCTGGCATATGCTGCGGGAGGACGGATATAAAGTAGATGATAAGAGAGTCGGAACAGCTTTGTATTACGGTTTGTATACGGATACGAACCAGTTTTCCGAGATTTATAATCCGCTCGATATGGATATGCGGGATATGATTCCATGTGAAAAAACACTGGTTACGCTTTTCCGTAATTCGAATTTGTCGTTACAGGAGATGGAAATTGCGGGCGTGGCAATGATCCGGCATATTTACAATGATGATTACAGATATGCCATTATCAAGTCAAAACCATGCGACCCCAATATTCTGGGTCTGATCAGTGATTTTCTTATTCAGGTGGCGGAGGTGGATAGCTGCGTGGTATACAATGAGTCTGAGGACGGTTACAAGTTCTCAGTCAGAAGCTGTATCAAAGAAGTGCAGGCGAACGAATTGGCGTCGTTTCTGGCTGACGGCGTCGGTTCTGGCGGCGGACATCGGGAGAAGGCAGGAGGATTTATCAGCAAGACGCTGTATGAGAATGCTTATCCGACATTACATTCCGAGGCTTTTTTCAGTCAACGGCTGAACAACTATTTCGATTACTGCCAGATTATTTATGCCAAAGAGTATGAAATTGATACATACGATATGCAGACTTATGTAAAAAAGCAGGTGCCGCTCGCCTACGTGGAGGCAACCTCGGTTCTGCCTATAGGGACACCTATCACCATCAGAACATTGGAGGGTGATGTGGATATGACGGTAGATGATGACTTGATAATTATGATTGGGGTTAAAGGGGAGGTCTACCCGAATCGAAGGGAGAAATTTAAGAAGAGTTATGTCGTGACGGATAGGCCGTATTGCACGGATGAGATACGAACACAGTGTAATACCGCATATGAGCCGACCGTTCATAACCGTAAGACAGGAGAAGTCCTGCAGCTGGCGGATTATGCCAAAATATGTATTTCCAGTGGTGGTACGTATATATATGCAAAGGAATTGACTGAAAGAGTCAAAATATTTACCGCATGGGATTCAGAGAAATATATGTTGGGCACGGAAGGAGATTTTCTTGCTGTGCGATGTGATGATAAACATGATATTTACGTGGTGGAAAGAGATATTTTTTATAAGACTTACAATAAAGCGGATGCAGTGGGTCATGGAGAGGAAGCATGGGAAAAGACGGAGTAATGTACGATGCGTTTATCAGCTACAGGCACTCGGAACTGGACAGCTTTGTGGCGGCAACGCTGCATAAACAATTAGAAAGCTTTAAACTGCCAAGAGGTGTGTTGCGGAATAAAATTCGTGAAATGCGGCAGCCTGAAGCGGGAGAACAGCAGTCTAAAGAATTAACTAAAGAAGTCAAAACGAGAATCCACAGGGTGTTTCGGGATAAAGAGGAACTTCCGTTGGCGACAAATCTGGCGGATCCGATTAGGGAAGCGTTACAAAATTCAGAATATCTGATTGTCATATGTTCCCCACGACTTCCGGAGTCAATGTGGTGCCGCAAAGAGATAGAGACTTTTATTGAGATGCACGACAGAGAGCATGTGCTGGCGGTATTGGCTGAGGGAGAACCGGCTGCTTCTTTTCCGGAAGAACTGCTTTACCGGGAAGCGGAGGAGAAGCAGCCGGACGGCAGCATCTTGAAAGTTAAGATTCCGGTGGAACCTCTGGCATCGGATGTGCGCGGTATGAGAACGGAGAGAAATCCGCAGGAAAATAAAGAGTGAGCTTCTGCGTCTCGTTGCGCCGATGTTTGACTGTAGCTATGACGACTTAAAGCAACGGCATAAGGAGCAAAGAACGCGTAAAATACTTGCGGCGGCTATGTCGATAAGCATGGTATGCCTTTTGTTCGGTATCATCAGCACGACAATGGCGCTGCAGATTAAGCACCAGAACACACAGATTAAGATGCAGTCAGAAGAGATTGTGAAACAGTATCAGGAAGCGAAGAGAAATACGGCAATTTCCAGAGCAAGAGAAGCAATGGGATATTTGGAAGAAGGCGATCGAATGAAAGCTGTTGCCACGGCGCAGGACGCCATAATGGATCTGTCTGAATGCGGTGTGGCAGAAGCGGATATGGATTATCCGGCGGAGACTGTGTATGCGCTGGCAGACAGTCTCTACCTGTATGAGAACGGGCAGCAGATTCTACCGGACCGTATTCTGGAGGCGGACACCGCGGTCAGAGTCATGAAATTGTCGCCTGAAGGCAGTAGGATTGCTACGGTTGATGCTTCGGGACAGATCGTAGTGTGGCAGCCGGATGACAGTAATGTACGGATTGAAATTCATGCATCATATTACTTAAGCGATATGACAAATAGAATTGCTTTTCTGGGAGAAGATTGTCTGTTTGTGCCCGTGGACGATGAAGTGGTATTATATAATCTGTCGCAGGGCGAGGCAGTCCCGGCTTACAGGATTGCCTGCGAGGATTATGTGGGCATCATTGTTCTGCAGGAGATCGGACAGGCGATTGTCTTGTCAAAAAACGGTTATCAGGCTGTTGACTGTAACGACGGCAGTCTTCTCTATGTAGGACAGTGGGAGGAAGAAGAGATGTCTGCCTCTGCGGCATTTGCATGTGCGGTAAGTGAGGATAACCGATATTGGGCGGTGAGCCTTGCGTCTTCTTATGCGTCAGAGGAAGAGCGGAGAGTCGTTGTGGTTTACGATACGGACGGAGAATGTCTTAATAGCTACGAGATTGCATATGAATATGTGGAGTCCCTGCGTTTTGACGGGGAGAGGCTTTATATAATCAGTAATCATAGTGAAAAGCTTGAAACTACACGGGCGTCTCTTGGCATGGAGAGTCGTCTGCAGGCTTTTGACATTAACGGAGCCGGTATTCCGGTGTGGACTTATGAGCGACAAGGCAGCTGGCTGTACGAGACTTCATACGCCCATATGGAAGGAAGTAATTATCTGCTTTGTTCCGGTTACAGTGACGTAATTGCACTGGACAAGAGAGACGGCAGTTATGTGGATGCTTTTTCCTTCGGAGTGGAGGTTGTTAAGCTGGGCAATTATAGCGGGAGCGATAACTTTATTGCCTTTACAAGAGATGGAGTGTGGCATTATCTGAATATGCAGATTCGGGAAGATATGATAGGAACGCTGTTTCCGGCATGTACGTCCTCCAATGTGATGGAATTTGCCATTGGCGATGGATATTGTGTGACGCTTCCCTATAACAGCCGTCGTATGACATTATATCGGACGGCGAAAGGGCAGGGACTGGAGGAAGTGCATCAGGGAGAACATAACTACATAGATGCCGTATACAGTACGGACGGCAGATACATGGCGGTGTCTTACTATAATGACAGTTACACGGCGGCGATGGAGATGTTTGACACGGATAGCAGCGAAGTGCTCTGGAACTATGAGGATGGTTCCTTTTACAATGCGATGACGTTCTTTGACTATAATAGTCAAGAGGCGTTGGCGCTGCTCACGGACGAGCATATCATTGTACTGGAACCGGAGCAGGGAACGATATCGGATAAAATTCCGTTGGAAATAAACGGTACATTTCACTATATCGCTTCCGGTGCAGAACACAGAAATGATTCCGAAGAGGAACGGCAATGCTTCTTCTGGCTGGATGGCGAAACAATTTATGGTTATGATCTTTCCGCTATGGATTATGCATACAAGATAAAGCCGAAGGAGCAGATTGGATATAACGATGTGATTGCAGTCTCGGATGACCAGACATATTTTGTAACAGCGGATAAGGAAGAAGGTGTTCTTCGATTCTGTGATATGGAAGACGGAGAAGCGTTCTTCACTTATGGCGGAGACAGTGCTTCCGGACAAGAAGAGTACCTCAATACAGGGTATATTGAGACGATGTTCTTTGACGAGGGAGAATTGACAAGACATTTGTATATTGTATATATGGACGGAAGGATTATGCGGCTGGATGTAGGAGACAATCAGCAGTCACAGCAGTTTTGCGCTTCAGACAGTTATCATATGAATCCGGAGAAGTATAATGGTCTGGACGACGTCATGCGAGGATATCGTTACACGGAAGGCGATGATTACGCGATTATGTATGGGAATGTAGACGCTTATCTCTTGGCGCGGAATGCTTTCACCTGTTCCAAGCGCTTGCTGACGGCAGCTTCATAGCCTTGACGCCCCGGCTGATAGTACGTTCTGTCTTTCAGAGAATCCGGCAGACAGGTCATTGCGGTAAGCTTTTCGTCGGTGTCGTGGGCATACTGATAACCTTCTCCGTAATGCAGGCTTTGCATCAGTTCCGTGACTCCGTTTCTGATTTGCAGCGGAACCGGTTCTGCCAGCATTCGCTTGGCATCCTCTTTCGCCCTTTCGTATCCGACATACAGCGCGTTGGATTTCGGCGCCATGGACAGATAGACGACCGCATGAGTCAAATTTACGTTACACTCGGGCATACCGTTGAAATGACATGCCTGATAGGCGGATACTGCGATTTGGAGTGCCTGAGAGTCAGCCATCCCGATATCTTCACTGGCAAACCGTACCAGCCGCCTTGCGACATAGAGCGGGTCTTCTCCGGCTTCCAGCATACGGGCAAGCCAGTAGATAGCGGCGTCGGGGTCGCTGTTGCGCATAGATTTGTGCAAGGCTGAGATCAAGTTATAGTGCTCTTCGCCGTTCCGGTCGTAGAGAAGCATTTTACTGCCGGTACACTGTTCCAGAATTTCTTCTTTGACGATAATAGAGCCGTCCGGCTGCATTTCACCGTTAAGAACTGCCATATCCAATGTGTTCAGCGCGGTTCTGGCATCTCCGTTTGAGAAAGCGGCGATGGCATTTACCAGTCTCTCTTCTATATGAATAGTCGTGTTTCCGAGTCCGCGCTTGTCTGTCAGGGCATGATGAAGCAGATGGCACAGGTCCGTCACGGTCAAAGGATGCAGAACAAATACTTTGCATCGTGACAAGAGAGCGGAATTAATCTCAAAGGAAGGATTCTCCGTGGTCGCACCGATTAAAATAATACTTCCTTTCTCGACATAAGGGAGAAAAGCGTCCTGCTGTGCTTTGTTAAAGCGGTGAATCTCGTCGACGAAGACCATTGTCTTAAGTCCTGACAAGCGGTCGCTTTCCGCTTGTTTCATGACGTCTTTGATTTCCTTAATACCGCTTGTCACAGCGCTGAAATCTACAAATGACGAATGTGTCATATTTGCAATAATGCGTGCCAGTGTCGTTTTTCCGACGCCGGGAGGTCCCCAGAAAATCATGGATGAGATTCTGTCTGTCTGAAGCATCTGACGGAGCATCCTGCCCGGTCCGACCAGATGTTCTTGACCAATATAGTCATCAAGTGTCTGCGGTCTCAGGCGGCTGGCAAGAGGAGCGTTTAAGTCCGTTTCCTGTGTAAAAAGTGATAGTTGTTCCATCATTGATAACGTGTCTCTCTTTCCGAACAATAGAAACAAAACATATGTTCTATATTATATTATCATATTTCAGATGAAAATCAATACTCATATGGATTTTTCTGTGCATATGTGGTAAAATCTATGGCGGAATACTTTTTTTGGGGGAAAATATAATAAATGAATTAGGGCGCTGCCGCATTTACCTTAACGGATAATTGCACAGACAGACGAAAAAGGCAGCCTCTCAGGGAGTATCTATGAGCGAAAATGATAAGACTTTGACAGAAGAAGCAGAAAAAGAAGTAGTATCCAGAAATTTCATCGAGCAGATTATTGACAAGGATTTAGCGGAGGGAGTTTATGACACCGTGAATACCAGATTCCCCCCGGAGCCAAACGGTTATCTGCATATCGGGCATGCGAAGAGTATCCTGCTCAATTCAGGGCTGGCGAACCAGTATGGCGGTAAATTTAATCTGCGTTTTGACGACACGAATCCTACAAAGGAGAAAAGTGAGTTTGTAGAGTCGATCAAAGCGGATGTGAAATGGCTGGGAGCGGATTTTGAAGACAGACTATTCTTTGCTTCCGATTATTTCGAGCAGATGTATGAGGGCGCGGTAAAGCTGATTAAGAAAGGGAAGGCATATGTGTCGGATCTTTCTGCTGAGCAGATGAGAGAGTACCGCGGTACGTTGACTGAACCGGGCAAGAACGATCCGAATCGTGACAGAAGCGTGGAAGAGAATCTGCGGCTGTTTGAGGAGATGAAGGACGGCAAATATGCTGACGGAGAGAAAACACTGCGTGCCAAAATAGATATGACATCGCCGAATATTAATATGCGTGATCCTATATTGTATCGTGTGGCACATTTATCCCACCAGAATACAGGCGACAGGTGGTGTATCTATCCAATGTATGACTACGCGCATCCCATAGAAGATGCCATTGAAGGTATTACGCATTCTATCTGTACATTGGAATTCGAGGATCACAGACCGTTGTACAACTGGGTAGTAGAGGAACTTGAATATCCGCATCCGCCCAAGCAGATAGAATTTGCAAAAATGTACTTGACTAATGTAGTCACCGGAAAGAGATACATTAAGAAATTAGTGGAAGAAGGCATTGTGGACGGCTGGGATGACCCACGTCTGGTATCGATTGCCGCGCTCAGAAGAAGAGGTTTTACACCGGAGTCAATCAGATTATTTGTGGATTTATGCGGTGTGTCTAAGGCAAATTCTTCAGCGGAATATTCTATGCTGGAATACTGTATCAGAGAAGACCTTAAGATGAAACGGCCCCGGGTTATGGCGGCGCTTGATCCGGTTAAATTAGTGATTGATAATTATCCGGAGGGACAGACCGAGTGGTTAGAGATTGTCAATAATCCGGAAAATGAAGATTTGGGTTCAAGAAAAGTTCCGTTCTCAAGGGAACTGTATATCGACAGGGAAGACTTTATGGAAGAACCGCCGAAAAAGTATTTCCGGTTGTTCCCGGACAATGAAGTACGCCTGATGGGCGCTTATTTTGTGAAGTGCGTAAGCTATGAGAAAGATGAAGACGGCAAAGTGAGCGTAGTACATTGTACTTATGACCCGGCTTCCAAAGGAGGAAACAGTCCGGATGGCCGTAAAGTAAAGGGAACCATTCATTGGGTATCGGCGGCGGAGGCAGTCAAGGCGGAAGTCAGACTCTATGAGAATATCATAGACGAGGAGAAAGGTGTCTACAATGAGGACGGAAGTCTGAACCTGAACCCTGATTCATTGACAGTGATGAAGGAGTGCTATATAGAGCCTTCGGTAAAGGACGCTAAGGCATATGACAGTTTCCAGTTTGTCAGACAAGGATTTTTCTGCGTCGACTGTAAGGATTCTAAACCGGACGCACTTGTTTTTAACAGAATTGTTTCTTTAAAGAGTTCTTATGTATTGCCGAAAAAGTAAAAATGTGAGAAAATAAAAATAAGTTCCTTTGGAGGTCATTTTACAGGCTCTGCTGGAACAAGCGAACGAGTCTGCAGAAGACTGAGCAGACCGAACAGTAATTGAGACAGTTAAAATTTGGGAGGATATACGATGGCAGGATTATTGTCGGGGTTAGAGCAGTTTGGGTTGAGTAACCTTGAAAACATGGATTTATATGAGGCACCTAAGAAAGACGAAGCCGGACCGGGCGGTAAACCGGCAGCAGCTGTGCAGGAGCAGGATTTTCTGTTTGATAAGTCGTTTACCTGTCCTATCTGCGACAAAGAATTTAAGGCAAGGACGGTTAAGATCGGTAAAGCGAAGCTGGCAGGCAGCGATTTAGACTTAAGACCGCGCTATGAGCAGATTGATTTGTTGAAATACGATATTATTTTATGTCCGTACTGCGGTTATGCGGCGCTCAGCAGATTTTTTAAATTTGTAACTTCACCGCAGGCAAAGAATATCAGGAAAACAATTTCCGCAACTTTTAAACCGCAGAAAGAAGTAAAGGAAATTTACACATATGATGAAGCTTTGGAGCGTTATAAACTGACGCTTGCCAATGCGATCGTGAAACAGACCAGATCCAGTGAGAAAGCGTATATCTGTTTGAAGACGGCATGGCTTCTGCGTGGTAAAGCGGAGCATCTTGACAAGAATCTGCCGGATTATGAGGAGCAGAAGAAGCAGTGTGAGGACGAGGAAAATGAATTCCTTCGCAATGCGCTGGAAGGTTTCCTTGCGGCAAGGCAGACGGAAAGCTTCCCGATGTGCGGTATGGATGAGCCCACGGTGGATTATCTGATAGCCGTGACGGCGATGCGGTTTGAGCAGTATGATGTGTCGAGCCGCCTGATTACAGGTATCCTGCAGTCTCCGACGGCGAACCCGCGTATGAAGGATAAGGCAAGAGACATCAAAGAGATGCTGATGAAGAAGATTAAAGAAAAGAATGCTGCCAGAAAGTAAACGGCAGTCAGAGAATGTGTGAAAGAGCTGCCGGAAAGCGTATAGGCAGCCGTGGAATAAATGAAAGAATTACCGATTCATATTCAGCTACACCCGGAAAACAACAAAACGCTGTATGTACAG
>VSOA01000440.1 GCA_009774585.1 Lachnospiraceae bacterium | reverse complement strand
TTTGTTTTTACCTTTGTAATTTATAATCAGATAGTCATTATCAATTCAACGAAGTTCTTCAATCATATAGTAAATGATTTCATTTTTAACTCTTTCATTGACCACAATATCGCCAACGGAATTATATTTAACTGCTGCATCAGGGTTATTGTCATCATCACGCTTGACAATGTGGACTACATTATTTGAAATGTCTCTCATATCTTCAATGTGCAGACCAACAACTTCTGAAACACGAAGCCCACCGCTAAACATAAGGCCAATAATCACTCTGCTTACCCTGGATGTACATACATCCCAACAAAGGTCAAATTCCTTTGATGTAATATATTCAGGGTCTTTTTCCTTTGCCTTTATGGAGAACATGGATTTCTTCTGCTGTTTCTTATTGATAAACATTTCTCTTAAAAAGCTGTTTGAATGTGCAAGGACATTCCTTTGTGTCACAAAAGCTATCTCTTCAACTATTCCTGATTCAGAAAGAAAGTGATAAAAGCTAATCACTGACGACATCATCTGATTTACAGTCGATTCCTCTCTGGCTTGTTTATGACCATCAATAGGAACAACTTTATCATCTATGTTTGGATAGAGGAGATATAACTGATAATTAGTAAGGTTATCATAGGCTTTTTTCTTTGGTTCATTTGGTCTGCCGATAAACTCAACGTAATCCATATCATGCTCTTTCAGGTACTTCCAAAAAATCAGTAAGCGGGAACAGTTGCTGCGAATGGTGTATTTGCTGTATCCACTGATTGCCATATGCTTTAGGTATTCATATATAGGCATGATGACTTTGCCGTCATCATCATATGGGAGATAAAATGTCTTCCCAGATTTTGTTGTGGTTTTTACCATATCCATCTGCAACTACCCCCTTTCTTCACTTTTTATGGGTTCAATGTATAACAGAATATGGTTTTTGAAAATTTGCTACGAAAATATCTTGTTTATTGCCGATTGTTCCTGTCTCTGTAGGATGTTTATAGCAATAACATGAACAGAAACGTTCATGCTGTAAAATACAGAAAACCATTGCTGAAACGCGGCTTTTGTGATACCTTTGTGATAAAAAAGGGAACAAAAAAGGCGGGTGTAATCATGGCAAGGTTATATAAAACACCAAAAATTTTGAAAAAACAGAGCAGAAATTCTTCTTATGTGGATAAAAATGGGAATCCAACTGATAGTAGGAATGAAGAATACGGCAAAGTAGACAGTGTTGAAACAAGATTGATTAGTGTCCTGAATACTATGATTGAAGAAAAACAGGACTTGAGCTTGTCCCACCTTATGCGTGATGCAAAGGCCAGGGGAGCATCAAGACACCGTTATGATGAGATTTACAGCGATACTATAGAAATGTTAAAAAAATATCTGCTGCATCAAATGGATAAGGACACTGATGAAAGAAATATCCCTGATTTCATTGATTTGGAGAAAGCTGTCAAGGATAAAGTCAATGCCTGCATCCAATATGGCGGCATTGAGGACACTTTTGGTTCTCTGGTTCACGATATGGGGGGAATTGTCAGTGATGAATTATTACAGAGTACAGAGTATATGATAGACGCATATACAGCCTTTTTAGCCAATGGAATACATATACATCCTTCATTTGTAGGTTACAGCCTTAATGAACTGTTTTGGCTGATAGAGGATAAGTACAATAAGATAAAGGCACTAAAGGAAGAATACAAGAGCCTTTAAATCAATCCCTGTTCTCTGAAGCTGAAATAGTGATAGCCACCGATGATAACATGGTCATTCAGCGGAATGTTCAGTAATATGCCCGCTGTTTTTATTGTACCTGTTATTGTTATATCTTCTTCACTTGGAGTAACGTCTCCTGAAGGATGGTTGTGGGCTAAGATGATTTGTACGGCAGATGAAAGCAATGCCTGTATGAAAATTTCCCTTGTACTGAAATAACAAGCATTTACAGTGCCTTTCCCTATTACAAAAAATGCAGTAGGGACACCTTTTGTGTTCAGGCATACCATGTAAACAGTTTCTTCCGCAAGTTCATGGATATGAAAAACATTCCTCATTATCTCTGCAATATCTTGTGGAGTATGGATTGAATCCATAGAGGGGTAGTTTGTTGAACTTTCCTTTACCAAATAATTTAGCCTGGATTCATTGATATAGCTTTTATATGTTGTTATCCTCATTTGCTTCTCCTTCTTAAAAGAGAGGGCAGAAAAATCTGCCCTCTGAAAACACTGTCAATTAACTAAGTAACATAAAGCTCTGCAATGT
>VSOA01000439.1 GCA_009774585.1 Lachnospiraceae bacterium | reverse complement strand
GTTGCTCATTTTCCAGATAAGTGTCTTGCTCTTTCAGTTCATCGTTCTTCATTTTTCTGTCCCCCTTCACTCTCTATTGCATATGGCAAAGATTTAATATAGTCTCGCATGAAGTTCCAATCAGGCACATATTTGCCACCTTTTTTTTTGGCCGGCAATCGAATGGTTGACTTTACCATCCTTTCAGGTCTCCACTTCCGCCCGTAGGCCCAGCGGTACTTATCCAGTTCAATTACTGTTGCCACAAAAAGAGCATTATACATATCAAAGCAACCATCAATAATATATAGCGGATTAACATCATGGCTACAAGTGAAGGTGGTTGGTTGAAAAAAGGCGCATCCGACCGAACCGTTGTTAGTTACGCACAGTGCTTTGCCTGCAAACAGTTTTTCGTCAAGAGCTACATTATTCTCGTCACCTGTTTTAGACGCTGCTTCAATATCTTCGATAGAATAATATTCTGTAACACCATTGCAACGCTCCGTAGCCCCTAAGAACGGTATTTCTCCTTCGCAGCTGTGTTCTGGCTTTTTGTTATAAAAACCCTTTTTGACATCGAATATTTTTGAGAAAACAAATTCTTGCCACTCCGAAGTATCAATCATATGATCACTAAACTCTCTTCCGGAAAGCAAAAAGGTAAAGTAATCCATAACATATTTTGATTCCGGAGCAAATTCTTCATCAAACAACTTTCCAATACTAACCAAGTACGAAAAGTATCCGTTAATGGTATTAATAAAATTGGCTTCCCGAAGTGCAGTATAGTCTGTTTCCATATACGCTTCACATACCCACTCATCAAGAGCATCCACACTATGCGTAGCAGAGCGACCAGGCTGTTCTTTTCTATTTCTGTATAAATCAATCCACTCGTTTTCAATTTCGAGCCATTTGCTCTTTTGCGTGGTTGGGTCCATTTGCTCAATACGGCCGATATTCTTTTTCTTCTTAAATCCATCATCTTTATAGTACCCAAAAAATGTATTTGGCGTTGAGATGTCCAGATGCTTCCTGCCAATTTTGAATACCATACAGCATGCCTGAACAGTAGCCCCCGGATGGAAAATATCATTGGGCAATGTAAAAACGGCATCTAGGGTATTTTTCTTCTAAAATCTGCTCCTTTATCTCTTTAATTACTCCTTTTGTACCAATAGCACACGCAACTGGTAGTAGTACGGCTAAAGTTGCCTGATGGTTAATAGAATTTAGAACATCGGCAATGTATTTTACAAAATATAAGCCCTTAGACGGATCTTCTTTCTTATCTTTTGCCCAAGTGCTTACGTAACTAGAAGGCAGATGAATGCGTTGCCCATTATAAGGTGGGTTCATCAGAATGACATTCGGCTTTGCTTCCTTAATCCAGTCAGCCAAATCAAAACAACTTCCCTGATGAATATTAGAATTTCCATCAGAATGAATAAGCATATTGGTAGTTGCAAGTCCGTATACATTCTCATCAAATTCAATACCAAATATTTGATGTTTCTTTACTTTTTCCTGTTCGGCAGCAGTGGCGCAATCATCTAGTGCTTGCGTCATTGCACGAACCAAGAAAGAGCCACTTCCACAGCATGGGTCAAGAACTACAGAATGTTTATTTACGCCGGTAATTTTTGCCATAAAATCTGTAATATGATCTGGTGTAAAAGCTTGGTTTCTGTCTGATTTCCCAACATATTTATTAAAGGTTACAAAGAAAAGATTAAGCAAATCTTGTCCAGATGTGCTTTTGTCATTGATAAACGGTAAAATATTGTCTTCAATGAATTTCAAAATCTCTCTAAAAGCGGCAATGTTCAGCTGGCTAACATATTGATCACCTAGGACATTTCGATTTAGCAACGCAAGTTTTTCTGCCTTATTAATATCAGAGTTCAATAAATCCTCTAAAACTTCTTTTATACGAGCACGAATTTGTGCAGCAGTTAAAGAGGGGGTGGAATAATCAAGTCCGCTTTTTAATGCCAAAAGGCATGTTCCAACAAATTGGCTACGCAATTTTTCTGGAACACTGTGAAGGTGTAACATTTCATTAAGCTTATATGTGTTCTGCATCACCTTTTCTTTATCGTTGATTTTGGAGGTATAGAAATCAACATATTCATCCATCGTGCGCAAAGCAGTTTCCTTTGGCATAAAATCGCTATCGGAAACAACCCCCCGCCACACTTTAACGCTATCATTAGTAGTATTGGCAAGAATGGCAATAGTTTTATTACCGGTGAGCGCCTTTTCGTATTCTACATAAGCAGATAAC
>VSOA01000438.1 GCA_009774585.1 Lachnospiraceae bacterium | reverse complement strand
GAATGTGATAATATAAAGTCCTGCGATACCCACTAAAGCATAGATAATTCTTGAAAGCCATGACATATTACCAAATACAAATGCCACAAGGTCAAAACTGAAAAGACCGATCAATCCCCAGTTGATAGCACCGATAATGGCAATCGTCAGGGCAAGGCAATCTAAACCTTTATTTTTCATGTCTCTTTTCCCCTTTCATAAGAACCTTCAAGCTCAAAAGCATATTTTAAAAGCAAAATAGTAACTGTCCGGTAACTATACAGTTGTTAAAAAAATAGTTGCATATAGGACAGTTACTATTATTATGTCATGAGTTCCGTTTGATATACTGGAAAATAAACCAACAAAAATTGATTGAATTAATTTGGATGTTTTCAATCAAATTACTGGCGGTATAATCTGAACACGCCAAATACTTTGCCAAGAATCTGGCACTGATCAACAATAATAGGTTCCATAGAATCGTTCTCAGGTTGAAGACGAATATGACCGTCCTCCTTATAGAATGTTTTGACAGTGGCAGAGTCATCAATGAGCGCGACTATAGTATCACCATTGTTAGCTGACTGACAGCATTTAACAAAAATCTGATCACCGTTATATATACCGACATTGATCATGGAATCGCCTTTTACTTTTAGGGCAAATGATTCTCCGTTAGGAACCATATCTGCCGGAACAGGAAAGTAACTCTCTATATTCTGTTCTGCAAGAATCGGCTGACCTGCGGCAACCTGTCCAATAACCGGAATTGAAACCATTTCGGTACGAACCATCTGAAAATTATCATCACAAATCTCAATCGCACGCGGTTTCGTTGGATCGCGTTTTATATATCCGTTTTTCTCGAGTGTTTCAAGATGAGAATGTACGGAAGAAGTGGATTTCAGATTCACGGCTTCACAGATTTCACGAACTGCCGGCGGATAGCCTCTCTTTAAAATTTCATCTTTGATATAATCGAGTATCTGCTGCTGTTTTGCAGTAATCTTACCATATCCCATAGTATAACCTTATCCTTTCCTCAAACATATCTTTTTAAACGTTACAATGATCTATAAATCCGAAAAATCGTATCAAATTTATATCTATTATTAGAATAACATAACGTGCCATAAAAAGCAAACATATATTCAGAATATTTGTTCGAATTTTTGGGAGAAAAGTATTGACATACGAAAATACGTTCGGTATAATACAAGACATAAAGAACGTTTGTTCGCAACATATGTTCTTTATGAGAAAGGAGAAGTGTTACAATATGAATAAAAAAAACAAAAACCATATGCGTATAGAAGATATAAGAAGTGAAAGACGAATTCTGAAGAACAGAATCAGAAGACAGCGAGAGATGAAAAAGAATTTCCTGATTGTTGCCATGACAATATGTCTGATAGTTATCGGATCCGTTTCGTTAAGCGGTTTTCGTTCTAATGCCAAGAATGATTCAGTCGATGTCTCGTACAAATATTATAAGAGTATTACGGTGTCCAATGATGATACACTGTGGTCAATTGCCGCAGAGTATATGGATGATGAACATTATGAATCTATTAATGATTACATCAATGAAGTAAAGAATATGAACGCTATGACAGACGACATGATTCAATATGGAGAACATTTGATAATTCCTTATTATGACAGTGAATTTGTAAGTTGATGTGAATAAATGTTTGATATATGCATATAATTTGCTCTTATACAAAACACAAAAAGTATTTTTTTACAAACAGTCTTATTTTGATGCGGTTAGATGATTATAAAGATAGATGGAGAGAATGGGAAAAGGAGTTGCCGCACTAAGTAATTAGTGCGCCTCTCCTTTTCTGTGCAAAAATAACTGCCAGACCTCGAAAGAATCCGGCAGTCGGTGTAAAATTTATGTATGATCAAACACATTAACTTACAGAAAAATTGTAAGCGCTAAATAAAACGGTGCTTTGCCAAAAAGAAAGGACTGGTTCTTACCAGTCCAATCGTTAGCGTTTGCATTCATGGGCGTGACAGTGGTATTCTGTTAAAGGTACAAATTGACATTTAGGATTAAAGCAAAATAGGGAGGACTGCATGGAATATAACTTAAAAAAGCATATTGATTTCTTACTCGAAAACGCCTGCCCAAGCATTCGTTATCTCGTTCACAGAGATATACTGAAAACACCAACTGACAAGCTCTTCATGATAGAATTGCAAGTAGAAATATTACGGCAAAGCAATGTGCAAAAACATTTGTCAGTTCAAAACCCCGATGGGTGGTTCGGTCATGAGTTGCACGGGATCGATGGC
>VSOA01000437.1 GCA_009774585.1 Lachnospiraceae bacterium | reverse complement strand
CTATTATATTTAGTCAAATACATTTCATAAACATCACATGATATCAAATAAAAGGGACACTCTTATTCTTATGAACGCAATTACATTGATTATCGTATATTTTATTGCTATTAATTTCATAAGCTTTACCGTGATGGGTGTGGATAAATACAAGGCAAGAAAGCGCGCTTGGCGCATTCCGGAATCCACCTTGTTTGTTCTTGCCCTGATTGGAGGCAGCATCGGTTCTATTGCAGGTATGCACCTGTTTCATCATAAGACAAGACATTGGTATTTTCTGTACGGGATGCCCGCCATCCTCATCATACAGATTCTGATAATTGTCGCACTGGTTACTTCGCCGATTGAGTTTTTGATTATGTAAAAAATCGTCGCCTGACGGCGACGACTCAAAGAATGCTTCGCATTCTCCCTAGTGAGCTTCGCTCAATTATAGGTTGCGCGAACTCGAAAAAACAGAAAAATGCCTATAAACTATAGGACATAGGAGAACGGATTATGCATATCGCAGTTTGTGACGATAATATCGCCGACAGAAAACAGATGGAGCGTCTCCTCGGGCGCGCTTCCGACAGACGTATTCATACAACAGGAGTTTTCTACATTGATTCCTTCGGAAATGTGGAGGCAGTCATGCACGCGCCGATGCTCTACAATGCTTTCTTTATTGACATGACCTCCGGTCCCGTCAACGGCTTCCAGCTTGCCCGAAAACTGATTGACGCAGGTGTTACCGCGCCTATCGTCCTTTGTATTTCCACGATCAACTACCGCGCTGTCATAGATGCGGCAATCGCAGAAGTTTCTCCCGACGGTGTCGAAAACTCCAATCATGATATTCTGCGTCGACAGTTGAAATCACAAATTCAATATCTGAATAAACCGATCCGTGTAGCGGAACTGGACGAAATGCTTGATTATTGCATCGAACAGAAATCTAAGACCGTTCCTACCATAGAACTACGCGGTGAGAAAGATACGCTTTATGTGTACGAAGATGAGATTATGTATGCAGAAAAAGAAGGCAACTTCGCGCATGTGTCATTGACTGAAGGCAGACAGATTGATATCTTGTCCACCATGCGCAATCTCTATACGCAAGTTGCCGATTTTGACCATTTCTTCCCGATTTCAGAGCAGGTTTTCATCAATATCTCCTTTGTCGAGAAGCTTACTTTACTGAAATTAACCATGCGGGACGGTCACTCGTTTACCGTCTCCCCACTGGAACTGTCGCTTGTAAGAAAAGCACTGGAAGCATACCGCAGCGGATTGTAAGCGGTCCGGCTTCCTATTCGTCCGTTGGGTGAACGTCCCCAACGCTGTACGCTCACAGAGTGACGATGATTCCGCCGTCATTGGCATACATAGTGCTGACGCCTGCCGTGTCCATGATCACAACGTTTTTGTATGCTGCTCTCTTCTCCATTAAAGAGCGCATGTATTGTGCCCGTTCCGGACAGTTGCAGTGCGTGATCATAAGCGTTCTCGTTTCGGTCTGATGCACGTCAGCCACAATACAGTCCGCCATCTTGGTAAGCGCCTTATTGATGCCGATCGCCTGACTCTTCTGCTCAATCACCCCCAGATTACCAACCATAACCGGTTTAATGCTGAGCGTGGAAGCTACCAGAGCTTTGACTCCTGTAAGCCGTCCGTTCTTGCGAAGTGTCTCCAGATTATCCAGCACGAAGTAGGTGCGCATCTTACGCTTGAAAACCTCGATTTTCTCTACGGTTTCTTCAAAAGATAATCCGGCTTCCTTGTAGCGCATGATTCTGATTGCGAGCTGAGTCTCCCCACAGCTTGCTGATTCCGAATCAACCACGTGAATCTTCTTCTCGCCATATTTCTCGATGTACAGGCTCTTACCAAGTTCCGCACTGTTATAGCTGCCGCTTAGATGAGACGATAATGTAACCACATAAACTTCATCCGCTTCACACTGATATGCTTCCATGAATTTCTCGGGCGACGGGCAGGATGACTTCGGGCATTGCGGACATGCCGCCACTTTCTCTAAAAACTCTTTCTGATTAAAGCTCTCGTCATCCCAGATAAATTCCTCGCCCACTTCCAACCCAAGGGAAACAATCTGAAATCTGTCATCATTCTTAAGCTTTGCCGGTAATTCACAACAACTGTCTACTATGATTTTATAACTCATAAAACCTCCATTACCATTCAATGTAGTTTTTGTTACCACTTATGATAACATGTTTTTCTAGATGTTGTAAATAGAAAAGATACATCTTTCTTTTCTATCTTCAGTTATGGTATACTAAACGC
>VSOA01000436.1 GCA_009774585.1 Lachnospiraceae bacterium | reverse complement strand
TTCAATTTTATTTTCATCAAGATGTAAAATATCCATTGAAAGATTCCTCCTTAGGAAAACGAAATTATAATAAAAATATCATATTTGTCGTAATAATACAAGAAAGAGGCGCGTTTATCATGGGAAACCTGTATGTATTTAGATAAAATACATGTAAAGAATTTGAAAAATATCAAGGAGAAAACAGAGAATGATAAATAATTTTGAGTATTATTCACCAACCCGTGTAGTATTTGGAAAAGGAACGGAACAGCAGGTGGGGAAATTAATCAAAGAGTATGGAGGAAGTCGTGTATTAATTGTATATGGTGGCAAAAGTGCGATTCATTCAGGCTTGCTGGAAAAAATAAAAAATATTTTATTACAGGAGAATCTTTATATTGCTGAACTGGGTGGCGTCGTTCCGAATCCCCATCTTGAAAAAGTATATGAGGGAATTCAGGTTGGAAAAAGAGAACAGATAGATTTTCTGCTGGCAATTGGTGGTGGAAGTACCATTGATACTGCAAAAGCGATTGCTTATGGATTAGCAGAACCGGAAAAAGATGTATGGGAACTTTATGGACATACCAGAACAGCAGAAAAATGCCTTCCGGTTGCAAGTATATTAACAATTTCTGCAGCAGGCAGTGAAACTTCCAGGGGAAGTGTAATCACGAATGAAAAGACGCATGCAAAACGTGCCTATGATGATAACCTTGCCCGTCCTAAATTTGCAATTATGAATCCTGATTTGACGAAAACTCTGCCGGATTATCAGACAGAATCCGGCTGTGTAGATATTATGATGCACACAATGGAGAGGTATTTTACAAATGGAGGTAATATGGAAATTACAGATGCGCTTGCGGAAGGACTGCTTCGAACAGTTATGAAAAATGCACAGATACTGCATACGGAGCCTGAAAATTATGAGGCCAGAGCTGAGGTAATGTGGGCGGGAAGCATTGCTCATAATGATTTGACAGGATGTGGAAATGATGGTGGAGATTTTATGTCGCACAAACTGGAACATGAACTTGGAGGCATGTTTGATGTAACACATGGTGCAGGTCTTGCTGCTATCTGGCCAAGCTGGGCACGTTATGTTTATCAAGACTGTTTGCCGCGTTTTTCCAGATTTGCAAAAAATGTAATGGGAGTAAATAGCAATGCCAGTGAGGAAGAAATTGCTGTACAGGGAATTGACGCAATGGAAAAATTCTATCACAGCATTGGGATGCCGATTAATTTTCAAGAACTTGGAATTCACCCGGATAATCAGCAGATCAGAGAAATGGCAGAACGTTGCTGTATCGCCAGTGGAAGCCATACCGGTTCGGCAAAAAAACTGACAGTTGAAGATATGGCTGCTATTTATTTAATGGCGAATCAGACGGGAAAATAAGGAGAAGAAAATTATGAGAAAAGTTAAATGGGGTGTTATGGGAACTGCATTTATCTGTGAAAGAAGCACTTTTCCAGGAATGATGCAGGCAGATAATTGTGAAATGTATGCTATCGCTGGGCGTAGTATGGAAAAAGCGAAATTTTTCAAAGAAAAATATGGTTTTCAAAAAGTTTACGGAAATTATGCCGAACTGCTTAATGATCCAAATGTAGAGGCAGTATATATTCCATTACCAAACACGATGCATTATGAATGGACAATGAAAGCACTAAAAAGAGGCAAACATGTACTTTGTGAAAAACCGCTTGCCCCAACGGAGAAACAGGCAGAAGAAATGTTTGCTGCCGCAGAAGAAAATCATGTTTATTTAATGGAAGCTTTTGCTTATCAACATAGTCCATATCTGAAAGAAATTCAGGAGGAAATTGAAAAAGGTACTATAGGTGATATCCGATATATGGAATCTGCATATATTACTTCTGATTACAACAAAAACAACATTCGTATGAAAAAAGAAACACTTGGTGGATGCACATATGATCTCGGCGTATATAATACAAGTCTGATTCTGCGTATTCTGAAAGATGAGCCGATAAAAGTCAAAGCAATTTCAAGTTTCTCTGAGGAAGGTATTGATACATTAACATCTGTTGTGATGGAATATTCAGATGGAAAAAAGGCAGCATTTTCTTCCTGTATGATTTTAGCAACAGATCTCGACAAACATATTGACCGCTTTGAAATTCAGGGGACAAAGGGAAGCATCAAAGGAACAGGATTTGAATTTAATGGAGATGGAGAATTAAGCTTTACAATAACTGTATTTGCTGGTAAAAAAGAAGTGCGAGAAGTGACTGTTCCGCAGAATTATCGACTTGAAGTGGAGCAGTTTGGTAGATG
>VSOA01000435.1 GCA_009774585.1 Lachnospiraceae bacterium | reverse complement strand
CGCCAATGCCGCGCCTTTTAAGATTACCTCTTCAGTCAATCCTTTATTAATTACATCTCTAAGTCTCTGGCTTCCAGCCTCCGGGGCAAAAGTCAGGCTGCTCTTCTTCACATCCTGCACCTTACTCATTACATCCAGAGAAAAGGCGTCTATACGAAGTGACGGCAATGAAATATTGATATGTCTTCGACTGCAATCTTCAATTAGGAAATCAAGCAGGTCATCCAAGCGGGAATAATCGCTTGAACTCAAAGAACTTAAGGAAATTTCCTCATGCCCGGTGTTCCTAAGCATTTGCACTGCGTACTCTTTCAGCTTGTCCGCGTTTCGTTCGCGCACGGGACGATAAAGCTGTCCTGCCTGACAGAACCGGCATCCTCGAATGCATCCCCGTTGGATCTCAAGTACCACTCTGTCCTGCGTCACCTTAATAAACGGCACTACAGGCTTTAACGGATAATGCGCGTCTGTCAAATCCATCACAATCTCTTTTAAAATCATATCGGGAATATCGTCATACAGCTTCTTACGCCCCTTAATCGTTCCGTCTTCGTGATATATTTCCTCGTAGAACTGAGGCACATAGATCCCCGGAATCTTTGCAGCACCTCTAAGAAAATCCATACGCGTACCGCCGTTAGCCCGATTCTCAATATACCAGTCAAACAACCGGCGGTACTGGGTTTCCCCCTCGCCTATATAAAACAAATCAAAGAAATCCGCTATCGGCTCAGGATTATAAGTGCAGGGACCGCCGCCGATGACGATTGGCATATCCTCCCCGCGTTCAACGGCCTGAAGCGGTATCTGTGCCAGTTCCAGCACCTGCAGGATATTCGTATAGCACATTTCATACTGAATCGTAATCCCCAGAAAATCCATATCTTTCACGGCATCCTGCGACTCTAAGCCAAATAGGGGAATCTGCTCCGTGCGCATAATCTGGTCCAAATCAACCCATGGGGAATAAACGCGTTCGCACCACACATCCTCCCATTCATTCAGCATACTATAGATAATCTGGATGCCAAGATGAGACATGCCAATCTCATACACATCCGGAAAGCACATAGCAAACCGGACCGCCACCTGTTCCTTATCTTTCATGACTGAGTTCACTTCATTTCCAATGTATCTTGCAGGTTTCTCCACCTGCATTAAAATATCGTCGCTTAATGCCAGTTTTCTCATATATTCATTTCCTTGTTGTTTATCATTCTGTATCGTATTTCGCCTGAAAAGGCACGTTCCCTTTTCCGCCGGGGAGAATGCATGGTTTACGCATTTCTTCCAGACAAGAACGGCTTGCCATGCAAGCCGTAGAATTTCTTTGTCGGCGTACTTAGGCGCCTTAGAAATTCTACTTGTCATAGTATATAAGAAATATCACTCAAAATCAAGCAATGACGCAAGCGCCTCCATCGTATCGTTTCCTTCCCCGTCATAGAGATGGAATGTATCCGCCATAATCAATTCATGAATATCTCCTGTCGTATAACTGCCGATTTTATCACCGCCTGTGTCACAAAGCAAAAAGCCCACAAACAAAACAATTGCAATAATCATGCGATATTTAAAGGTACTGACCGAAAACGGCTGGATTACCCCATTTTCTTCCGGATTGCCTTCATATTGCTGCTCAGGCGAGGGCAGTCTGCCCTTATCATAAAGCGGCGGCTGTGTGTTCGTACCGTAAAGAATGTTCTCTCTCTGTCTGATTTTCATACGGTTTCCGTGATTTTCCGCCCTTATGTACTGTGCTAGTGCCATCTTCTTTTCCAAGGGAATTTTATGTTCCATAATATAACTGCCTATCTGTTATCAATTGTTTGCTTCATTTTATGACCCTCTCTGTCAAAAAAGAACAAGCAACATACTATATATTGTATTATGCAAATTGACGAAAACGTCCGTTATTTATTTGCCGATGTACAGACAGAGATTATGATACATATGTTATTATTTTCCAAATTATTTTTTCCTAAAGAAATTGTCTTTTTTTATTTGCAGGAAATCTTGTAAACTATTTTTTTAAAGCAAAAAATAATTAGAAAATTTAGAAAAAATGCAATTTTTATGAAATTCAGGTATTTTTTTGTCATATAGCGCGATAACTCTTTCATATGCATCATAATTTTATTTAATTCGTCAAAATGTCTAACAGTAAGAAACCGACGTGAAAATTCACGCCGGTCAGTAGACTATTTTTTCGAGTTCGCAAAGCGAAGCTCGTAAAGTTAATTTACAAGGCAAATTAACTTTTTTTACCGCTGTGCCAGTTCTGTAGTAA
>VSOA01000434.1 GCA_009774585.1 Lachnospiraceae bacterium | reverse complement strand
GGTATCTATCCTGCGCACGGGCGCAACATTGTCTTCCAACTTGAAAATAATTTCCGGCCTTATGAGTATGGATAAAAAAATCGGCACAAAAATCAACACAACACATACTGCAAGTACCGGATCAAACTGCCACAGATAAACTCCCATCAAAACGCAGTACGGCCCGTAGTCAAACAAAAAACGAAGCATGGGAACCATTAATGCAAAGCAGTACTCTGTTCCCTTATAAGCCTTTTCCACAAAATCCAGAAACTCCGTATGCTCGAACCACTCCGGCGGGACAGACTGCATTTTTCTCTCAAGTTTTAAAAGCGCATCCCGGTCGAGCTTCAGCTTCAGCGCCGGAATCACTGAATGCCCTATCCCATTGGTGACATGCTGCAGTATCGTTACCATGCACAGCACACACAGGGAAAGGATGACCTGCCTTGAATAGGAATCTTTTTCCCCTACGACAGAAAAAAACTGCGTGGTATAATAAGTCATGCCAAACGCCAACAGACAGTTTATAACATCCAGAGCAATAAAAAGAAGGAAATGTAAGGGATAAGTAAAAAATCCCTCTCTCACTGTCCACAGAAACAACCTGAAAAATCCATATTTCTTATCCAAAATTGCTTGCATATTATCTTTCATGATTCATACCACCTTTTCTGGCTGTTGTACATATCCGCATAAAAATCGCTGTTTTGCATCAGTTCCTCATGTGAGCCATATTCCCTGATCTTCCCGTCGTCAATCACAAAGATCACATCGGCAAGCTTGGTTGACCCCAGACGGTGGCTGATGAAAATAGTAGTTCTTGCTTCGCAGATTTCCCCAAATTCCTCATACAATTTGTTTTCCATAACCGGGTCTAATGCAGAAGTTGGTTCATCCAGAATCAACATCGCATTTTTCTTTATAAATGCTCTGGCAAGCGCAATCCTCTGCCACTCGCCGCCCGATATCTCAATCCCCCCCTCGGAAATTTTACCCAGAGGTCTGTTCACATCTCCTATCTTCTGAACCAGATCTTCCAGTCTGCATATCCTGATCACTTCATCCACCTGTTCTTTGGTACAGACTGGATTTCCAAAGGAAATATTGTCGTACATCGAAACCTGATATTTTGCAAAATCCTGATACACAATCGCATATATTTGTCTCAGTCCCTCCAAAGAATACTCCTTTAATTCCTTTCCATTGATTAGAATCTCTCCTTCATATTCCCGGTACAATCCTGTCAGCAATTTTATAACTGTAGACTTTCCAGCGCCATTTTTCCCCACAAATGCATAATGATATCCTGACGAAAGGACTAAGGATAAACCTTTTAAGATATAATTCTCCGTATTCGGATATTTGAACCAGACATTCTTAAATTCAATGGTTCTGACGGCTTCTATATCTCCGGTGTTTTCGGATATTTTCTCCTCCGGCAATTTGAAAAATGCATCAATATCCTTCAGTTTCTGATGATTGTTTGTAATCTCTGATATTGCGCCCGCAAATCCCCATGACATCGTTTCCGCCATGGACATCACCGCCGCAAACAGGGACAGAAATAAACCAATCGTCATATTATGATTAAAATACGAAACTAAGAGCATAGACGCGATTAAAATGGTGAACAACGAAGTAACAATACTCCCTCCTTCCACATTTGCATTTCTTTGTATAGCTGCAGCGATACTTTTTTTTCGGAACCTCTCATAAAATTTTAACATACGCTTTTCCACAAACGGATTATATTGAAACAGGGTTCTTTCTTCGACACTGTCTCTGTCAGTCAATAAGCCGTAAAAATAAACTCTCCGTCATTTTCTGTCCTTTTCAGCAGATCCAAAATTTCCGGATTTTCTACATTGTGATACGCTATTGTTTCCATCTTTTCCAGCCGCATCAGACCATATTTTGTTCTTAGTTTTGCGACTATCCTGATTGCAATAATATTACGAAAACTTCTTTCCAGATATGAATAGCCTTCCGCTGCAACCACAAGCGCTATGGGAAATATGATTTCTGCTTTGGATACTTCACCTTCCAGCAAACGGATGGATGCGTTGATAAACTCCGCTGTGGCATATATCTTGATCAAAGGACTGACCATCAAAATAATCATATTGATGACTGTAAGAGACATTGCCAAAGGAGCTACTGAAAAGCAAAGTTTTACACACCAGATTTCATTTATTATTCTTGATAGCTGCCATTCAGCATGGACATCATTTATCGGTTTATGGCTAACTCTACAAATTTTCTTACTATCCATGTACATCACCTCTTTTATATTAATTTATATTAATTTATATTATATAA
>VSOA01000433.1 GCA_009774585.1 Lachnospiraceae bacterium | reverse complement strand
AATATCCCCATATTTTTTCCCTGCAATTTTTTACCCCCATTCATTAAAATGCTCAGAAATATCTTCCTTATGTGACTTACATATCTGTTCCATAATTGATAAATTATAATTCCCAAATTTATCGATATATGTTCTCAACTCATTATGCAATGGTCTTCCCACTTCATCAGTCAAGCTAGTTTCGTACTGTTTATCTGAATTTGCATATCCATCATTATCTACAATATATGCATATATTTTTTCATCCGTATCAATATCATCTAATATTTCAACCCTTTCCTCCGAATCAAGAGTATTTCTTTTTTGGAAAAAAACTGCATATGTTTTCTCTTTCGTATATGGAGCAAATGCAAACCTTGGCAAACTGATAATCATATCAATCTTGCATTGAACTAAAAACCACTCTCTCAAACGCGAATATGTAGGATTCTCCAAAATACCATCTGGTATAATAACAACAGCCTTACCTCCCTCCTCCAATAATTGCACCACTTTAATTAACGCATTGTATTCAAGTTTTTGCGTATTATTATTTTTTTCGAAAAGTCGAATTCTGTTTATTATTTGACTCCGTGGATCTTTACCATCTCTAAGTTTTTCCTCTTCTATATTTTTTACAATACCCTCTTTCTTCCCATCACCATATGGAACGTTTGTAATAATATAATTATATTTTACCGGAATTGCTATTTTATTCACACTTTGTCCCGGAAATCCTAACGTTGTCAGTGAATCCCGGCAATCTATTATTGAATATCCATCTTCTGCCAATGTCATATTTATTTTTGTTTTACTTACATTTAGCTCCATCACATCGTAACCATATATAATTTTAGATGCAACTTCTGTTGTATCTTTTTGAGGATATTTATCATTACAGTAAGATTTAATTAATTTAAAACTTTCCGTCAACATTCCTCCCGTTCCACAAAATGGATCACATAAGGTCTTACCATCATTAATCAGTTTTTCTAAGTCGGATGGCTTTAGCAGCATATTTACCAATGGACGTATAATATGTCGTTTAGTAAAATATGCTCCTAAAGCCGATTTCGTTTTATTATCTGCTAATGATTCATAAACTTCACCAAACAAATCAAACTCATAATGATATTCAGACTGAGGTTTTATTTTATCTAACACTGCTTTCATTCTATTAATAGCAGAATTTTCTTGTCCAATTCTGTTTTTAGCTTCTGTTGCCCTAATCTTATCTAACAAATCATTAAAACCTAAATGCTCATCTAATTGAAAAATATACTTATATTTTTCTTGCAGCTCTACATCCGCTGTTACACCTGCAATAGCATTAACAGCTGCTTTAATATCGTTCACATTTCTCAATGCATTAATACTTGAGTCTACATCAATATCATTATTTCTCCATACCACCACTTTGCCTGATTCATCGATAACAGGTGTACCAATACATTCTTCTTTCTCTAAAATAACCTTTAGTGATACAAATGCCACTGTAAAACTTATCTTTAGTGCATAATTATTTGCTATATCAGTCATGTTTCTAAAAATAATTGGCAAATCTGAATCCAATATTCGCTTAAATTCTGTTCTGGTAAATCTTTCTTCATCATCTTTAACAAGTTCAAATTGTGTTATGCCAGAATGGTTATATACAAGCTGTAATATTTCTTGTCCAATAAATCCATTAATTACTTTTCCATTAATAACTAAATCTTTCCACGTTCCATCGTTCGCCAATACTTTTGTGATTATAGGATTTATATCATATGGGTTAAATCCTATCGCTATTCTGCACACATATTTACCTGATGCGTTTATATTATTACAATAACCAATCGCCTCATCAATAGGATTTCCCTTTTCTTTATCATATTTATTTTCTATTAAAATATCAATGCTCTCATTTCCAAAATAATTGAAAAGCGTAATGTCACTTCTTCCCTTTCTCCCCGTACCTTTTTTCGATTTTATATATTTATATACATCTTTATCCTTCTTATTTTGTGGAACAACTTTTTTATCCGGATATAGCGCCTCCATTAGATTAAATACCCGAATATCCACATTCGCCTCTGATCCATCTTCTTCAATATCTCTCAAATCTTCTTGAGTACAATAATCTGATATAATGGCATGTATCCTTTCTATTTTTAATTTTAATTCCATTTCTGATGTTTTCATCGGCTAGCTCCTTTGAATAATGTTTTATAATAATATTCCGTCTACTGATAATAGAGCATATTTTATTCATAGTATGAATATAATTCCTATATATGTAAAATATTAAAATACAAATCTTTTTTATCAAAAACACAAAATCTTCTTTTA
>VSOA01000432.1 GCA_009774585.1 Lachnospiraceae bacterium | reverse complement strand
AAATCATACTCTTGTGAGATCCGATCTGTTTCTTTCTTTAATATATACTCTTTTTCTTCAATCCCAATCAATTCGATCTCTGCGCCTGCCAAATTCACATTCGATGCAATCAAAAACTGATTTTCAATCTCTGTTTCAATAATGCATTCTTCTATTTTACATTCACCCAGCATTAAATCATAGACACTGTTATCTACTGCATTTTTATCTACACCAAGACCACTGGTCGTATTCCCTTGGGGGTCAATATCAATTGTAAGCACCTTCTGTCCAAGCTCTGACAGACATGCAGATAAATTGATTGCTGTGGTTGTCTTTCCGACTCCGCCTTTTTGGTTTGCAATTGCAATAATTCTTCCCACTTGTTTCTCCTTATTTCATTTGTACTTTATTAAATCCTAGATGATTTATCGTTTCTAGTATATCATAACAATGTTTCACGTGAAACATCTATTATAAAATATTTAAATCTTTTATTCATCTCTGATATGTTTCACGTGAAACAATATAAATATTGATTCCGGAATAATCTTCTAAAGAAGGTGACTCAAAATAACTATTGAAGTACCAGCAAATATAGTATAAAATCATAGATAAAAAAGGAGTGATAACTTGAAAAACAAAAAAGTCACAATTACACTCTCGTTTATTGGATTAATCACTGCTTCTTTGACTATTCTCTCTGGTATTAACAAAGGAGTCAGTAAGCTTGCTACATCAAAAGGATTGCTGAATATTAAAAACAAGGAACTCTATCACTGGAGATTTGGAGATATCAGCTATAGTGTAACCGGGGAGGGTAAACCTGTATTACTGGTTCATAATTTGAAAGAGGACAGTTCTTCCATTGAATGGTCAGAGCTTATTCCAAAGCTGTCAAAGACGAATACCGTATATACGATGGATCTGCTTGGCTGCGGATTATCAGAAAGACCTGATATTACTTACACAAGTTATATGTATATTCAATTAATCAATGATTTTATAAGAAATATTATAAAGAAAAAAACCAGCGTTATTACTACAGGTAAATCAGCATCCTTTGTTCTCGGAGCATGCAGCATTAACGAAAATGAATTTGATGAATTAATTCTTATCAACCCGGAAAGCATCCGAAATCTTCATAAGGCTCCGTCAAAACGGACAAAAACAGCAAAACTTATATTAAAAACGCCGGTTATCGGAACCTTTATTTATCACCTGCAAACTGCCCGAAATATAATAGAAGAAAACTTTGAAGAGAATTATTTTTATGACAGAGAAAATATCCCGGAAGCTCTTATCGATTATTATTATGAATCTGCCCATTTAGCCGAAGGAAATGCAAAAAATTTGTTTATCAGCCTGGTTGGGAGATATACAAATGCCAATATTATTCGGACATTAAAAAACATTAACAGAAATATCCATATTCTCGCAGGACGTGAATTATCGGGAATAAAAGAAATTGTCAAAGAATATCAGTATTACAATCCTGCTATTGAAGCAGAGTACATTGATTACACGAAAGAACTGCCTCAGCTTGAATCACCGGAAGAAGTTTTAAAATTTATTAATTTATATTTGTACAATGATTAAGATGGTATGCCGCATTTGCCTGTATTGAGTTTACTCGAATACAGGCAATTAAGGCAGACTATCAAAATATATAAAAATATCCCCAGTCTCACAATTACGGCTGGGGATATAAAAGCTTTTTGTTTATCTTCCTGACAGGAATAATATTTTTTCATTTCAATGAAGCGGCTCTTTAGAGGGAAGTCCTGATTTCCTCGGATATTTTTTCGGACAGCCATTTACCTTTTTTATTTTGATCAAAGAACGATAAATATTGGAATCCGGAAGAGTAAAGGTTTTGCATTCTTCCATTTTCCCTCCAAGCAAAAAAAGTGCAGTCTTTGCCTCCTCCAATTCCTGTGCAATCTCTCCTGATTTATAGGAAATAAATTGTCCTCCTATTTTTACATAAGGAAGAGAATATTCACTAAGCGTCGAAAGATTTGCAACAGCCCGGGATACACAGATATCAAAGCTCTCCCGATACTCAGAAGATTTTGCATAATCTTCCGCCCTTCCATGAATTGTCTCTATTCCACACAATTTCGTCTTAGCTATCACCTCATTTAAAAAACGGATTCTCTTATTCAGGGAATCTAAAAGCGTGATTCTAAGATTGGGAAAAGCAATCTTAAGAGGAATCCCCGGAAAACCTGCTCCAGTACCTATATCAATCAGATTATCCACATTCTCCATATCTTCTGTATAAACGATTGCCAAACTATCTACACAATGCTTTTGCACTACGCGGGCAAATT
>VSOA01000431.1 GCA_009774585.1 Lachnospiraceae bacterium | reverse complement strand
TTGTGGTAAAAATATAAATACTGCCCTTTTAATTTGGTTTGTTTTGAAATAAAAAAACCGCCGAAATTCATCGGACTGTCTTTATTTTTTGCCCTCAATGTGGCCATCTCCGCACTCGTCGCCAGAAGGCGCGGCGAGGAAAGACCTGAGGAAGCCAATCGAATCTTAAGCACCGCAGTTGTTTTTATCATTGCTGCCGCGGTCGTATTGAGCATTCTATTCGTCGCACTTGCCGGTCCGATCATCCGTCTGTGCGGTTCCACGCCCGAAACCCATGACAGCGCGGTGGCATATTTCAAGATCATCATGGGCGGTATGATTTTCAACTGCATTCAGATGGGGATCAATTCCGCACAAAGGGGCGCTGGCAACACCAAGATTACCATGCGCACCAATGTGACTTCCAATACCGTCAACATTATTTTCAACTATCTGCTGATCGGCGGGCATTTCGGTTTCCCTGCGCTGGGAATCCACGGCGCGGCGTTAGCGACGGTATTAGGAACCGTAGTCGCATGTATTATGAGCATTCTCTCCATCTTAAAACCGAACGGATTCATCAGCATTCCGTACATTATGAAAAACCGTGTTTTTCCGGCGGCAAGAAGCTTTCTAAATCTTGTCAAAGTCGGCTACAGTGTTTTCTTTGAACAGCTTCTGATGCGAATCGGCTTCATGATGACGGCAATCATGGCTGCCAAGCAGGGAACGGACGCTATGGCCGCACATCAGGTCGGTATGAATATCATGGGACTGTCATTCTCCTTCGGAGACGGTCTGCAGGCTGCCGCGGTTGCACTGATCGGACGAAGTCTCGGCGCCGGAGACGAGAAGCTTGCCAAAGAATACGGCAGCATATGCCGAATGTTCGGCGGTATTATTTCCGTATGCCTCGCAGTACTCTATTTTGCCGGCGCCGGAACGCTTATGCGGCTCTTCTTTGAGGAGGAACATATCGTCACAATCGGGGTAAGTATCATGCGCGTCATCATTTTTGTGGTCGCATTCCAAATCAGTCAGGTCGTGTACATGGGATGCCTGCGCGGCGCGGGAGATACTTTCTACACTGCGGTCGCTTCCACAATCAGCGTGACCTTCATCCGTACTGCCGGTTCCTATCTGGGCGGATATGTTTTTGGGCTCGGTATTGTTGGAATATGGCTGGGTGTGCTTGCTGACCAGATATCACGATTCCTGTTTGCATCGACACGGTTTAAGAAGGGAAAATGGACGCAGATCAAAATTTAGGAAGATAGAAAAGGAATCCGTCAATGATTAACCGACTGCTCAGTATCATCTATATTTTAATGAATAAGGGGACTGTGACTGCCACGGAATTAGCCGAGCGGTTTGAGGTATCCGTACGGACGATTTACCGTGACGTCGATGCACTCAGCATGGCGGGAATTCCTATTTACACGACCAAAGGAAGAGGCGGCGGCATCAGCCTGACGGAACAGTTCGTACTCAACAAAATGCTGGTTTCCAAGAAAGAACAGAAACAGATTCTCGCGGCTCTGACCAGTCTTCGGGAAACTGGCGTCCGTGAAGAAGAAGAAATCTTACAAAAACTCGGAGATTTTTTCATGGAAAAACCGGATAAGTGGGTCGCCATAGACTTTTCTGATTGGAGCGGACGCAGACAAGCGTTATTCGCTCAGATTAAAGACGCTGTTTTGAACCGTCACGTTATACTATTTGATTATTATGGGCAGCACGGAGAAATGAATCGTCGGTGCGTAGAACCCGTACAGCTCCTCTTCAAGGAATATACCTGGTATTTGCGCGCATTTTGCAGGACAAGACAGGCTATGCGTCTGTTTAAGGTACTGCGTATGAAAAGAGTGGAAGTTCTGGACGAAACGTTTGACATAAGAGACGACATGACGGGGAATCAGCCGTGGGAAAACACTTTGCTGCCAGATACAGCCGCTACGGATGCCGATACAAACAGAACCAATCCAAATTGTGACGAACCGGAGGAGAGCTGCAATCCTGAAATCGTCTTATGGATTGATAAATGCGAAGCTTACCGCATCTATGACCGTTTCGATGAAGACGAGATCACCATATTGCCCGACGGGCACTTTGAAGTGCACTACCGCTGTACTTTAGACGACTGGGTATACGGCTTGATTCTGTCTTTCGGTCCCTCCGCGAGAGTGATTGAACCTGAATCGGTGCGGATGGAAATACAGAAGCGGATTCATGCAATGGGAAGATTGTATGAGTGAAGAAATTTCTTTTATTATTTTATAAAATATTCACAATTTATATTATTAGTTTTTTGAGTATTATTACTTTCATTCTAAAATTTTA
>VSOA01000044.1 GCA_009774585.1 Lachnospiraceae bacterium | reverse complement strand
CGTTTATACCGTTCCTTAATTTCTTCTAATTCATTGATGATAACCTGCGCCATGGAATCTTTTCTTGCAAGAATATCTTCATAGCGGTAAATATTCGCCATCGTATCCTCGTGTTCGTTGATTAACGCCTCAATTTCCAAGCCGATCAACTTATACAGACGCATATCCAGAATGGCGTTCGCCTGTTTCTCCGTAAACATCAATTGGGCTGCCATAATCTTTGATTCTTTAGACTTAAACTTAATACCGTCGACTTTTCCTTCAATCAGGCATGCCTTCGCCATGGCGCGGTCCTTGGAACCTCGCAGTATCTCTATGATCAAGTCGATTACGTTACATGCCTTGATCAGACCTTCCTGTATCTCCTTGCGTTCCAGTTCCTTTGCCAGAAGATTCTCGTATTTCCTCGTGGCAACCTCGTACTGGAATTTCACGCTCTCCTGTATAATCTTCTTTAGACCCATTGTCTCAGGTCTTCCGTCGACAATCGCCAGCATATTGACGCCAAAGGTATCCTCCAGACGCGTCTTCTTATAGAGCATATTCTTAAAATTCTCGATGTCGGCATCCTTACGAAGTTCGATCACGATACGGATGCCCTCTTTGGAAGACTGGTTCGTGATATCTACAATATCCTGCGTCTTCTTCGTCTCTGCAAGCGTCGCCACATCCATTAGGAATTTACCGATGTTTGCACCAATCATTGTATATGGTATCTCGGTAATTACCAGATTGGTCTTTCCGCCCTTGGCTTTCTCAACTTCCACCTTACCGCGAATCTTAACCTTCCCCGTTCCCGTCTCATAAATCTCTAACAGCTCGTCTTCATTGATGACAATGCCGCCCGTCGGAAAATCCGGTCCCTTGATATAGCGCATCAGTTCTCTGGTAGAAATATTCTCATCCAGCATATAAGCCTTAGTTGCATCAATCACTTCCGCCAGATTATGAGGCGGCGTACTGGTCGCCATGCCTACGGCAATTCCCTCCGAACCGTTAACGAGCAGATTAGGAATCTTCACCGGAAGAACACTCGGCTCCTTCTCCGTCTCGTCAAAATTCGGAATGAAGTCCACTACATCCTTATCAAGATCGGACAGAAACGCCTCCTGCGTAATCTGCTCAAGGCGCGCCTCCGTATAACGCATTGCCGCAGCGCCGTCACCTTCGATATTACCGAAATTGCCATGCCCGTCTATAAGCGGCTGACCTTTCTTAAAATCCTGTGCCATGACGACAAGTGCCTCATAAATAGAACTGTCGCCATGAGGATGGTATTTACCCATCGTATCTCCCACGATACGCGCCGATTTGCGGTAAGGTCTGTCATAGCGTATTCCCAATTCGTACATGTCGTACAATGTTCTTCTCTGCACCGGTTTTAAGCCGTCCCGCACATCCGGAAGCGCCCTCGCAACAATAACGCTCATGGCATAATCTATGAATGATTTCTGCATCACTTCCGAATATTCCGTTTTAATGATTCTGTCACTTACACTCATCCAGACCTCTCCTACAGTTTCTTCGAGTTTGCGAAGCAAATCTCGCAAACGAGCTATGCTCGTTTTGTTTTAGATATCCAGTTCCGCGTCCTGCGCGTGCCGGTAAATAAACTCCTTACGCGGCGGCACCTCCGTACCCATCAGAAGTTCCGTCACCTCAGACGCCATACGCGCATCCTCTATTTCCACTAATTTCAGCATTCTTGTGTCCGGATCAAGCGTTGTCTCCCATAACTGCTGTGCGTCCATTTCGCCCAGTCCCTTATATCTTTGCAGGGTAAAAGGCCCCTTATGCCGCTTACGATATTTTTCTAATGCCTTATCATCATAGAGATATTCCTCTTCCCCTTTGGATGGCATTGCTTTATAAAGCGGCGGCATTGCAATATAAACGTGCCCCTCGAAAATCAGTTCCGGCATAAAACGATAGAACAATGTCAGAAGTAGGTTGGAAATATGCGCGCCGTCCACATCCGCATCGGCCATAATGATAATCTTGTCATAGCGCAGTCTGCTGATATCAAAGTCATTGCCGTAGCCTTCTGAGAAGCCGCAGCCGAAAGCGTTAATCATTGTCTTGATCTCGGCATTCGCCAAGACTTTATCGATACTCGCTTTCTCCACATTCAAAATCTTGCCCCGAATCGGCAAAATTGCCTGAAACATACGGTTCCGCGCCATCTTTGCACTGCCGCCCGCAGAATCTCCCTCAACGATAAAGATTTCGCATTTAGAAGCATCCTTGGATTCACAGTTTGCCAGCTTTCCGTTGGAATCAAAAGAGAATTTCTGCTTAGTCAGCATATTTGTCTTGGCTTTCTCTTCTGTCTTACGGATTTTCGCCGCTTTCTCCGCACAGCCAATGATACTTTTGAGCGTTTCAAGATTACGGTCGAAAAATCTTACGATTTCCTCTCCTGTTACCTTGCTCACAATCTTTGCCGCATCCTGATTATCCAGCTTCGTCTTGGTCTGCCCCTCGAATCTCGGATCCGGATGTTTAATCGATACGACGGCCGTCATACCGTTGCGCACATCGGCGCCGGTGAAATTCACGTCTTTCTCTTTTAAAATATTGAGACCTCTGGCATAAGTATTGATCACATTGGTAAACATCGTCTTAAACCCGGTCAGATGCGTGCCGCCTTCCGCATTATAGATATTATTACAGAATCCGAGCACATTCTCATGAAATTCGTTCACATACTGGAATGCCGCTTCTACCGTAATGCCTTCAGATTCACCTTTATAATAGATTACATCGTGTATCGCTTCTTTGGACTTATTCATGTCCTTGATAAATCCTACGATGCCTTCCGGTTCATGATACTCTATATGTTCTGTTTCTTCGCCCCTCTTATCTTCATAGATAATCGTTAATTCTGGATTCAGATACGCCGTCTCATGCAGACGGCTTTTCACCTCATCCTCTTTGAATCTGGTTCTGTCAAAAATTGTGTCGTCCGGCAGGAAATTGATGGTCGTTCCTGATTCCTTCGTCTTTCCCACCACCGGAAGCAATCCCTTGTCGAGTTCCATCGTCGGGACGCCTCTTTCATAATGATCCTCGTAAATGAATCCTCCCGTCTTAACCGTCACATGCATGTATGTAGACAGTGCATTGACCACCGACGAACCGACACCGTGCAGGCCACCGCTTGTCTTATAGGCTTCATTATCGAACTTACCGCCCGCATGAAGCGTAGTAAATACAAGGCGTTCCGCACTCATGCCTTTCTCGTGCATTCCCACCGGAATACCGCGTCCGTTATCCGATACGGTTGCCGAACCATCCGCCTCAAGCGTTACCCTTATAGTCGTACAAAATCCTGCCAAGTGCTCGTCCACCGCATTATCCATGATTTCATAAATCAAATGGTTCAGTCCTTTCGTGGACACGCTGCCGATATACATACCCGGTCTTACGCGGACTGCCTCAAGACCTTCCAGCACTGTGATACTGGAAGCGTCATAATTATTTGTTTCGTTGGTCTTTGCCATTTATCTGCACCTCATATTTCCGGTTATCGGGGTTTTTACGCAAAAAAGAACATGATTTCAGAATTTCTCACGAATCATATTTTATCATATATTTTGTATCTTGCAAAGCAGAATTACTACATATAGTTTACATCTCCGTATACTCTATCAGTTCCGGTGAAAGATAACGTCTGATCAATTGTTCTAACTGCATCGAATCAATCGGCTTCGACAGATAATCTTCAAATCCTGCCTGTAAGTATTCTTCTTTCGCGCCCACGATTGCATTCGCCGTAAGTGCAATTACAACGGACGGATTCTGCGCATACTCTTCTATCTGACACATACTCTGCAAAGTTTCCACACCGTCCATCTCCGGCATCATATGGTCTAGGAAAATAATATCATAGTGATTTTGTCTGATTTTATCCAGACACTCCGCACCGCTAAGCGCTGCGTCAAACTGAACTTTCAATCTCTTCAGCAGTCCTTTGACCACAGTAATATTGACGCGGTTATCGTCAACTGCCAGTATTTTTGCCCGCGGAGCAATAAACGTTCCCGGGGCTCCGCTCTTGCTATGTTCAGTGACTTCATCCGCCGCTTTTCTGTAATCTCCAAGCAGTTCCGTTCCCATTATCTTCTGGGGAATCACAAAAGTGAACTTACTTCCGTTTCCGTATTCACTCTCAACCGTCAGATTGCCCTGCATCATTGCAACCAGACGTTTCGTGATACTAAGCCCCAATCCGGTCCCTTCCACACTCTTATTTCTCATCATATCAAGTCTCGTAAAGGGATCAAAGAGCATATGCAGTTCTTCCTCTCTGATTCCGATTCCCGTATCAGACACCGTAATACGAAGATTTATTATATTTCCCTGAATATCCGCACAATCAATTTCCAAAGTGACCGAACCTTCATTTGTATACTTGACCGAGTTAGTCAATAAGTTGACAATACACTGTTTTACGCGCATTTCATCGCCATGCAAATTCTTCGGAAGCTTTGAATCCGCCAGAATCCTGAATGTAAGATTCTTCTCTTCCGCTCTCATTGCTATCATGTTCTCAATATCAAGAATCATACTTCCAAGCATGTAATCATTTTCTGTTATCACCATCTTACTCGATTCAATCTTAGACAAATCAAGAATATCATTGATAATGGATAACAGCGTCTTACCGGCATTGTGAATGTTTATTGCATATTCCCTGATATTATCGGCTTCTGTCTCCCGCAGAATCATTTCGTTCATCCCGAGCACCGCATTAATCGGAGTCCTGATTTCATGGGACATACGCGCAAGAAAAGAGCTTTTTGCTTCATTAGCACGTTCCGCATCTTCCTTTAACTCAATCAACTGCTTCGTATACAGATAATTGTCCGTCATATCGGAAATACGGTAAAGAATACCGGCTTTGCGCTGATTATCATCAAATATCTCGCTTCTCTGCCATTCGTAGAAGCGTTCCTCAATCATAAAGCCGTCCTTATGCGCCTCCATAAAGTCAAAAATCTGTTTGCGGACCATATCCTTGTCGTTCCAATCCATATCGGGAAATATCAGATCGGCTTCTCTGTTAGAATAAATTACCGCATCAAGACCGTCCGTCACAAGAATTCCTTCTTTGATTTCATCGATCACCCTGTCTTTCGCCCCTTTGACCGTATCAAACAAACGATACCTGTACATGACAAATACAAGAAACGACTCGGTAATCAACATAGATATCGGATAAGAATCATAATGCCCTAAATATCCAAGTATTCGCATGATCCAAAAGATAATCGGTACGAGAGATGCCCCGAATATAAGAAGAAGTTCAGGGCGTTTTTCATTCTTATGCTCCAATACGGACTGTATCATAATCAGCGCTATAATAATCCCCAGCACGGTTGTGAGCACAATCCACCAATAATAGAATGTGCCCGGCTCATAAACCCATATGTAGAAACCATCTTCTTCCGTATAGGTAATGCTTTTATAATACAGCGTATTAAAGTCGATCGTAAAAATCAGCAGTAGAATAAAAAAATGATCAATTGTATAAAAATATTTTATAAATTTCAGCCATTTATCATTTCGGTGGTTACTGTAGAGGCAGGCGAAGTATAGGAAACATAAAAGTCCCATCGTTGTCCCTAAGTATTCCAGTTTTACCGCAAGACGCGTCACCTCCAGACTTTTACTCTGGAGCTCATAAAAATAGCCTGCCACGTCCATAAATGTAAACAGCGTCCCTGCAAACAGAATCTTCTGTTGTTCAGACGGTTTTGCCAGATAAACCAGAAATGTCATCAGAAAACAGATAATGATTCCCACACCGTGTATTGCCAGCATTATATTCATAATATAACCTCATTATTCCCTTATCGATATTCCTGCGGCACCTCATATATATATTCTCTGCCGCGTTTGCCGACTCTTGTAAGAATACCCATGTTCATCAAAAGCGGCACTGCCACACTGGCCAGTTCTCTGTGTATTCCTGCGGTCTTGGCAAATTCTTTGACCGTAAAAGGCTCTTCAATCTCATAAGGCACAAACTGCGCAAAATCTTCCTTCCTTTCAATCAGAATCTCATCATAGAGCGCAATCGGCATCCTGTCATAACGGCTTGATCCCCTCTTCTTATTCTTGCTCCACCCGTTTAGCAGTCTGTATTCATCCATATCCACTAACGGAAATGCGAAGGACAAATTCGGATGACCCAAATACTGTTTAATCTTATATAGTTCCGGAAAAGCGTGATACGCTGAACCGGTCACCGGAGACTTATGCCGCTTCGACAACTCCCCTGATACTTCATCCATCCAGACGACCCATTTATAGTGCGGAATCGGCAGCACTACAGTGACCGGATATAAAGGCAGAAAAGCTGCCAGTTTCGGGCGCAGCTTATTGAAATTGCCGTTCTGTATCTCGATAATACACTCTCCGGTATAAATATCAGCAATGTATCCTTCAATCGGCACTTCATGGTAATCTTCATCCGGCTCATAATACAATTTCATCACAGCATGAACTGTTTTCTCACGAAGCGTTCCAAAACCATGCGGGTCGTTCTGCTTCAACAGCACTTTAAGTTTCGCCTGTTCAAAGGCATCCTGATTTAAACATTTCAAAATATTTTCCTCATTCATCTACAGATTATCACTTGATGATACTCTCGCGGCTCATTGAAAGAGTTCTATGTTGTTATGGAATTTTTAAATAGTTCCAGATCCTTTTTAAATAAGTAAAATGATTTACTTTTATGCAAACTTATTATATAATAATCTATAATATTCAGCCATTTACATATTTCTACATTTATGAACATACAACGATTAGCAGGATGAAAACTATGAATCATTATATCTCATATATCAAGAAAGTATTGACTGGCAAAGCTCGTATCACGGACAAACAGAAATTCAGTGTGATCATTTATTCCGTAGCTTTAGTTCACTTTTTTCTCTCCATCACTTTCGGGTATTTCAGGGTTACACCCCTGTTTATTTTTAATGTAATCAGTGTTCTGGCCTATTTATCCTGCACGCTCTTAATCCGCAGGGGACATTTCTGGCCGGTATACTGCATCACTTATTTCGAGATTATTCTGCATTCATTCGTCTCAACTATTTGTATAGGATGGCAGTTCGGGTTCGCGCAATATATTATCGCACTGATTCCTGTCGGTTTCTATATCTGTTATACCATGAATAGCGGACGCCGTAAAATGGTTATTGCCACAGGGTCAGCTTTTTTCTCTACGGTTTCCTTTCTTAGCTGCAAATTGTTATCCTTCTCTACTATTCCGACATACGGACACTTAATGATGAATTGGGAATTGGTATTGTATATTTTTAATTCTATCTGTACCTTCTCATTCCTCATTGTATTTTCATTGATTTTTATCTCTGAGATAAAAATATCCAATGCACAACTGCGTCATCAAAATGAGATTCTGGATAAGCTTGCAAGTACTGATCCACTGACCGGTCTGTATAACCGTAGAAGTATGGATGTGTTTTTAAATCAGGCGTTAAAATCTGAATCCGGTTTTTCTCTTATCATGAGTGATATTGATAATTTCAAAAGCATTAATGATACTTACGGACATGATTTCGGCGACATCGTCTTAAAAGAGGTTGCGCATATCACAACCAAACAGGTCGGTACGAACGGATATGTCTGCCGCTGGGGCGGGGAAGAAATTCTGATCCTTGTCAGCAGTTCTGCCAAAGAAACTGCCGGGCGTATTGCGGAGAATATCAGGCGCAATGTTGCCAACCACGTCTTTGAATTGAACAACAAATGGATTCACTGCACGCTTACCCTCGGAATCTCTGCATACAGAGACGGAGAAACCATAGAAGAGGCAATAACAAATGCTGATTACAATCTCTATCAGGGTAAAAGAAGCGGTAAAAATAAGGTGATTGCATAATTGATTATTATTATAGTTTTTTCACATTCCTATCTCCGTGCAGGATACGTTCCTGATCGGAAACATTTAACGGCGTGATTCTTCCTGTTCTGTCATAATAAGTCAGTAGCGTAGAGTTTTTAGCTATCGTCTTTTGCCCATTCTGTGTGACGAGATTTATCACCTGTTCTAAATTCCCTGAACGCAAATATTTCTGTATTTCTTTATCCTGTTCCGCTTTGTGCTGTATCTGCCTCCTCGCGGCGTCCTCCGGATTCTTAAGACTTTCCAATTGATTTAGAATAAGATATTCTTCCGTCAGTCTCTCAGGCTCACTTATGCCGCTCTCCCCGGTCTTTGCAATTGTCGCCGCATTCTGTGCCGCCGAAGTTTCCTGCATCGTATCGACATCTTCTGCAAACTCCGAATTATCCTGTGCCGGCTCATCATTCCATATCTTATAAAAGAAATCTTTCAACGTCTGTACAAATACCGTAACCCAGGAGCGAAATGAATCAAGCAGTCTCTGTCCGTTCACGCCGGTCTGAAAAACATTATCGCCTTTAGCAGCCGAAGAACGCGGCGTATTTCCGGACAGCTCCAACCTAACGCCGCTCTGCATCACTGTGCGCTGTCCGTTTATGCCCGACGCTTTAACACCATCGCCGTCTTTAGTCCTGCCTTCCTTATCCTTATCATCGTCCTCTTTCTCTTCCTGTGCACGCTGATAATTCAGACTAAACTTCTCTCCGTTTCCGGTTTTATCCGCCGCATCGGGCATTTTCAGTTTTGAATAATCATAATAATCGTTGCCGTTTACTCTGTTAACCATGCCGCCTCATTTTATTTTTGATTGATATAATTCACAAGACCTTCCGCTGCGATAATCTTCTGCATGAACTCCGGAAATGCCTGCCCTTTATACGTTGTATTCTTCGTCACGTCGGTAATAACGCCTGTATCAAAGTTTACTTCAACCTCGTCGCCTGCTTCTATCTCCTCTGCCGCTTCCTTGCATTCGACAATCGGAAGCCCAATATTGATTGCATTGCGATAGAATATTCTGGCAAAGGTCTCAGCAATCACGCAGCTTACCCCAGCCGCTTTGATTGCAATCGGCGCATGTTCTCTGGAGGAACCACAGCCGAAATTCTTTGCCGCTACGATAATATCGCCTTTGTTCACTCTGTTCACAAATTCTTTATCAATATCCTCCATACAGTGTGTCGCAAGTTCCGCCGGATCGGATGAATTTAAGTAACGTGCCGGAATAATCACGTCAGTATCTACATTGTCTCCATATTTAAAAACAGTTCCCTTTGCTGATTGCATGATTCTGCCTCCTACTCATATTATATTAAGAAATGTGTGCGTTCCGTTTTAGTTAAGCTGGCACGGACAGGAAATCTTCCCGGTGACTGCACTCGCTGCTGCTACCGCCGGACTTGCAAGGTATATTTCCGAATTTACATGTCCCATGCGTCCTACGAAGTTGCGGTTCGTAGTGGACACACATCGCTCGCCCTCGGCAAGAATACCCATATAACCACCCAGACAAGGTCCGCACGTAGGAGTGCTGACAATCGCCCCCGCCTCGACAAAAGTCTTCAAAAGTCCTTCTTCCATCGCCTGCAAATAGATTGTCTGCGTCGCCGGAATGACAATACATCTCATTCCCTCCGCAACATGTCTTCCAGCCAATACTTTGGCCGCCGTTCTCAAATCGTCTAATCTTCCGTTCGTACAGGAACCGATTACCACTTGATCTATTTTGATATCGTCCTTAATTTCATCAATCGTCTTCGTATTTTCCGGCAAGTGCGGGAAAGCTATCGTCGGACGAAGACTGCTTAAATCAATCGTATACTCCTCGTCATATACCGCATCCTCATCCGCCTCATAAATTTTGTATTCGCGCACGGAATGTTCCTTCATATAAGCAGCTGTAAAGTCGTCTACCGGAAAAATACCGTTCTTTCCTCCTGCTTCGATAGCCATATTAGCAATGGTGAACCGATCGTCCATTGACAGATTCTTAATACCCTCGCCTACAAACTCCATCGACTTATATAATGCACCATCCACACCGATCATACCGATAATATGCAGGATAACATCCTTACCGCTCACCCACTCGGAAGTCTTCCCTGTCAGATTGAATCTGATTGCGGACGGAACCTTAAACCATGCCTTACCTGTCGCCATTCCGGCCGCCATATCCGTACTTCCCACTCCCGTAGAAAATGCTCCCAATGCTCCATAAGTACATGTATGGGAATCTGCTCCAATAATCACATCCCCTGCTACCGTAAGTCCTTTCTCCGGCAAAAGAGCATGTTCGATTCCCATCTGTCCTACTTCAAAATAGTTTGTTATCTCATTGCGGCGGGCAAACTCACGCACACATTTACAATGCTCCGCCGACTTAATATCCTTGTTTGGAACGAAATGATCCGGCACAAGCGCAATTTTATCTTTATCGAACACGCCTTCCACATTCATTTTTTCCATTTCCCTGATTGCAACCGGGCTCGTAATATCATTTCCCAGAACTAAATCCAGATTAGCCTCAATCAATTGCCCCGCCTCAACACGGTCAAGTCCTGCGTGAGCCGCAAGAATTTTCTGTGTCATTGTCATTCCCATACATGTTCCTCCTTTATCTCTATCCTTTTCCATATACTTATCCGAAATAAGTGTAATGCAGGAAATCCTGCAAATATAAAGCTAAAACAGGGCTCGCCCAGAGAACCCGGACAAACCCTGTTAATCACTTCATTTCTACTATTACCTCGTCCATGGAATGAGTTGTAATATACTCAAAAAGATCAGCCATCTCTTCCGGCATAATACTCATGTCCATTTTAATCCACTGAATAACGACAAACGCCATGGACTGGGCATAATACTCCGCCATTAAACTTGTTGTCAATCCTCTTTTCGCCAATTTCTTTTCACTGGTCTGCTCATCGATAAAAGTATATAGCATTTCTTTAATAAACTGTCGGGCAATGCTCTCACAGGAATGTTGTCCCTCCAGTCTGACCACTTTCTTATAAAATTTCTTATCTTTTAAAAGATTATCAAATATCCGGATCAGACTTTCTTTAACCTGCCCTCTCTGCATAAGCGGAATAACCGGCTCCAAAATCTCCCTATGTATCATCCATTCCAACAGTTCGTACTTATCTCTGAAATGATTATAGAATGTCGGGCGTATGACTCCTGCTCCGTCTGTAATCTCTTTGATCGTGATTTTATCAATCGGCATCTTAAGCGCAAGAACCTTAAAACTGTCAGCCAGCATCTCGTCTATATTGGTCTTGGATTGCATAATTACTCCGTAATCAGTTGTTAATCAGTTTATCTTCACCATTCCAGCTGTAAAGTTTTCTGATATCCTCACCTACTACTTCCGCCGGATGCTCAGAAGCCAGTTTTCTCATTGCCTTGAAGTGTACCTGCCCACCTGCAGAAGACATATCCAGCAAGAAATCTTTTGCAAAAGTACCATCCTGAATATCAGACAGAATCTTCTTCATTGCTTTCTTGGTATCTTCCGTAATAATCTTCGGTCCGGTAATATAATCACCGTACTCAGCCGTATTTGAAATAGAATATCTCATTCCCGCAAAACCTGACTGATAAATCAAATCAACAATCAACTTCATCTCGTGAATACACTCAAAATATGCGTTTCTCGGATCATATCCTGCCTCAACTAACGTCTCGAATCCCGCCTGCATCAAAGCGCATACACCGCCGCAGAGAACTGCCTGCTCACCGAAAAGATCTGTCTCTGTCTCCGTTCTGAATGTCGTCTCCAAAACGCCTGCTCTAGCTCCGCCGATAGCAAGTGCATATGCCAACGCCATATCCTGTGCTTTGCCGGTAGCGTCCTGATGTACAGCCACGAGACAAGGAACACCTTTACCTGCCTGATATTCGCTTCTTACCGTATGCCCCGGTCCCTTCGGCGCAATCATTGTCACATCCACATCCTTAGGCGGTACAATACAGCCGAAGTGAATATTAAATCCATGTGCGAACATTAACATATTGCCTGCTTCCAAATTCGGCTCGATATCTTTCTTGTACATGGCAGCCTGTAATTCATCGTTGATAAGAATCATAATGATATCTGCCTTCTTAGCCGCTTCCGCCGCCGTATATACTTCAAATCCCTGTGCCTCTGCCTTTGCCCATGACTTAGAGCCTTCGTACAGACCGATAATCACATGACATCCGGACTCTTTCGCATTTAACGCATGCGCATGTCCCTGACTTCCGTAGCCAATCACTGCAATGGTCTTACCGTCCAACAGAGATAAGTTACAATCTTCCTGATAAAAAATCTTTGCCATTTCTTTATTCCTCCGTTTGTTGATTGATTTACTGTAGCTTCACATATTTCTATATAATTTCAAGGGAAATCCCCATTCATTACCGGTTCTATAACTTAACCCCATGTCTTATTCCAGATATGTTACATTCTCGATTCCCCGCCCCAAGCCGGCAATACCAGTTCTTGCAAGTTCCAGAATCTCATATCCGTCTAACATTCTGATGAAAGCCTCTATTTTGTCCTGATCGCCGGTCAATTCAATCATCAGGCTCTCCGGCGTCACATCAATCACATTCGCGCGGAACAGATTTGCCACCGCAATCACATCCTGCCGCTGTGCCATGGACACTCTGACCTTAATCATGGCAAGTTCCCTATATACGCTCTCACCCGGTCGAAGTTCCTTAAGATCCCTGACGTCAATCAATTTCGCAACCTGCTTCTCAATCTGGTCCAGAATCTCATCGTCTCCCGAAGTCACGATTGTAATGCGGGTAAATCGCGGGTCTGCCGTCACTCCTGCCGTAATACTGTCAATATTATAGCCGCGTCTGGAAAAAAGTCCCGCTATACGGCTAAGCACACCCGATGTATTATCTACTAACAACTGCAATACTTTCTTCTGCATATAATAACCTTTCTATACATGATACACTACCTTACACACCGTCAATTATTGTATCAATTCGACCGGCAAAAGTCAACCTCACCTGCTATTGCATTATAATTGACCTACTGCCTTATGCATCCGTTTCCATACACTTCTGCAAGGCGAGAGTGCCTGTCCTTGCAACTTCCACGATGCTGATTGACTGCATCATGCCGATGAGAAGCTGTATCTTCTCCGGCACATCGCATATCTGTATTATCATCGACTTCTTAGACATATCCACAATCTGAGCCTTCATAATCTCGCAAGTCTCCATGATATCTCTTCTGTTGCCTTTATTGTATTTTACTTTCATCAGCATCAATTCTCTGCTGATGCTGGCTGTCTCATCAAATGTCTTGACCTTGATGACATCCAGTTTCTTGTTGAGCTGCTTCTCTATCTGCTCTATGGTACGCTCATCTCCGCTGCTGACAATCGTCATACAGGAAGTCTCCGGATCATCCGTCTCCCCAACCGCAAGACTGTCAATATTGAAACATCTTCTGGAAAAAAGTCCTGCAACCTTGCACAGCACGCCTGATCTGTTTTCCACTAAAACCGAATAAATTCTTTTCATTTTAAACCCCGTTTCTGCACCTATTTTCTATAATACCCGTTCAACTACTTCACAAGATCCATCGGGTCAATGAGGCACTCTAATAATACTGATTCATCCTTTGCAAGAAATTCCTCAATCACTTCCCGCACCCCTTCCATCGTGGAAAGCCTCATAAACTTCATATCATAAGCCGATGACAGTTTCTCTAAATCGGGGCTGCCCGACAAGTCTACCACCGAATAATTATCTTTATAGGTGTAATGCTGATATTCCCGCACCATGCCGAGATAATTATTTTTGAGCACGATAATTTTCACCGGAATGTCAAACTGCCGCATAGTGGCAAGTTCCATCATCGACATCTGGAAAGAACCATCACCGCACACTGCAATCACCTGCCTATTTCTGTCTGCAAGCTTCGCACCCATTGCCGCAGGAATAGAATATCCCATGGTACCCATGCCGCCAGTAGTCAGAAATCTGCCGTCTTTGACAATATGATAGTTGCATGACCATATCTGGTTCTGTCCGACATCTGCGACATAAACGGCGTCTTCTTCCATGGATTCTGACAGCATACGGATAAACTCAGCAGGGTCCACATAATCCGGATTGGGTTTTCTCACACGTCCCATCGTCTCACGATAACCGTTTAATGTCTGAATCCAATCCTCATGCTCGCATGTAAAATCTTCTTCCATGAAATCGGCAATAATATGTTTGGCGTCGCCTACAAGCGGAATCGTCGGTCCCACATTCTTACCGATTTCCGCCGGATCCACGTCGATATGCACCAGCACCTTATTCTCCGTAATCAAATCCGGCTGGCTTACCGCACGGTCTGCCACTCTTGCTCCCACCATAATGAGCAGATCCGATTCGTTCATTGCCCGGTTCGCATAGGGATTTCCGTTGTTCCCTACCATACCGTAATACATCGGATGCTTCGTCGGCATAACCCCGATACCCATCATAGTCGAAACGACCGGTACACGATGTTTCATTGCAAACGCCCGCAGTTCCTTCTCAGCCTCACTTAACAGTACGCCTCCGCCTGCACATATAATCGGACGTTTTGCCTTGGACAGTTCTTTGACCACTTTCTTAATCTGTACCGTGTGCCCTTTCACCGTAGGCTTATAGGTACGCAAATTAACCTCTTCAGGATATTTGAATCTGCTTATAACGGCATTCTGAATATCAATCGGCACATCTATCAGTACCGGTCCCTTTCTGCCGGAATTTGCAATATAGAATGCTTCCTTGAATATACGCGGAATTTCATCCGCATCTTTAATAAGATAGCTGTATTTGACAAAAGACTCCACTGCGCCGGTAATATCCGCCTCCTGAAATACGTCCGAGCCTAACAGTTCACTGTTCACCTGACCTGTTATGCATACAAGAGGTATACTGTCTGCAAAAGCCGTCGCAATACCTGTAATCACATTCGTAGCGCCGGGTCCGGAAGTCACAGCGCATACGCCCACCTGTCCCGTCACGCGCGCAAGACCGCTCGCCGCATGAGCCGCATTCTGTTCCGTACGAATCAGTATCGTAGCGATTTCAGAATCCAATATACTGTTGTAGAACGGGCATATTGCTACCCCGGGATAACCAAATACATATTTTACGCCTTCTTCTTCAAGGCACTTTACCATAGCGTCTGCACCTAACATACTTATTCTCCCTCTATATTCAAAATTCTCTTCGTCAGTTTCACCGCATCCGCCGCATCCTTCGAGTAACCGTCGGCGCCGATTTCATCCGCATACTCCTGTGTGATAACCGCCCCGCCGATAATAATCTTGGCTGACACATCGTTCTTCCTTGCATACTCAATCACATTTCTCATCTGTTGCATCGTAGTAGTCATGAGTGCCGACAATGCGATTACCTGCGCATGATGTTCTCTTGCCGCCTCAATGATCTTCTCTTTGGACACGTCCTTGCCAAGGTCAATGACTTTAAATCCATAATTCTTGAGCATGAGTGCCACCAGATTCTTACCTATGTCATGAATATCTCCCTCTACCGTGGCGATCACTACGGTTGGCATTTCCTGCCCTGACTGACTTGTCGCAAGCATCGGCTCCAAATATTCAATAGAAGCCTTCATGGCTTCCGCACTGGCAATAAGCTGGGGCAGGAAATATTTTCCTTTGTCAAAAAGTTCTCCTACTTCATTGATTGCCGGTAAAAGTACATTATCCAGAAGTTCTTTCGCCTCATGCCCGTCTTCAAGCGCTTTCTTCGTATCTTCCACGACTGCTGTGCCGTTTCCCTTAAGCACATCAGCATAAAGCTTTCCTACAGCTGTCGTATCTCTATCATCCTGCTTCTTCATCTGCGTGTTGATATGAATGCCTGTGTTTGCCGCAGCCATAATTCCCGTCTCTTCTCTCTTGGCTTTCACCGCGTCCATCAATTCGATGTATCTTAAGTCCGCTCCCTCTTTGTTCAAAAGCAGGTCCGACGCAAAAGCGCAGCTTACCAAGAGCTCCTGCGAAGGATTGGCGATTGCCATCGTAAGCCCTGCCTGAATCGCCATCGTAAGGAACGTTGTATTGACAAAACTTCTCTCCGGTAACCCAAACGAAATATTAGACAGACCGCAGATGGTTGCCAGTCCGTGTTCTTTACAGTAGCGAATCGTCTGAAGCGTCTCCATGGCAGCGGTTTTATTCGCACCCACGGTCGTCACCAGACCGTCCACTATGATATCTTCCCTGCGCATACCGATTTCATAGGCACGAGCCTGTATTTTCTCTATGATATCTATTTTTTCTTCCAAACTGTCCGGCAGTCCTCTGTCAGACAGCGGAAGAAGCACGAACATTGCACCGTATTTCTTCGCAATCGGCAATAAATTGTCTATTTTTACCTTTTCATAAGAAATAGAATTGATGAGCGCCCGCCCCGGATATCTGCGAAGAGCCGCTTCCAGTACATCTACATGACTGGAATCGATTGATAACGGCAGGCTCGTAATACCGCTCACTGTCTCCATCGCCTTTAACATCATGGCTTTCTCATCAATGCCGCTCATTCCCATATTGACATCCAGAATGCCTGCTCCGCACGCCTCCTGCTCTTCGGCAAAATCAGCCACCATTTCCATGGAACCTGCCCGAAGCTGCTCTTGGAGTTTCTTTTTACCCGTCGGATTGATACGTTCACCAACAATAATAAAATTATCATTTAGCCCAAAGGCAACCGTCTTACGCTCACTTGTTATAAATCGCTTGACCGGCCCAGCTCTATGCGCCACCAGCATATTTCCCACAGTTTTCTTGGTCATACGGATATGCTCCGGCGTGGTGCCGCAGCAGCCGCCCACAATGGATGCCCCCGCTTCCACCAATGCCTTCATGCATAGGGCAAACTCCTCTGCTCCCATATCGTAAATCGTATTCCCGTCGGCATCCAAAGACGGCAGACCAGCGTTCGGTTTGGCAATAATCGGTACTTTCGTCACTTCCGCCATACGCCGTACCACTTCCGTCATCTTATCCGGTCCCGTAGAACAGTTTGTGCCGATTGCATCAGCTCCGAGACTCTCCAAGACAACCGCCGCCGTTACCGCATCCGTTCCGTACAATGTTCTTCCATCCGCCTCAAACGTCATGGTGACCATCACCGGCAGGTCGCATGTTTCTTTGGCTGCAATCAATGCCGCTCTCGCTTCTTGGAGACTCATCATAGTCTCTACTATGAGCAAATCTACCCCCGCTTCCGCAAGGCATCCAATCTGTTCTTTATACACATCTATTAATTCTTCGAAATCCAGACGCCCCATCGGAGCAAGCTGCTCGCCCGTCATAGTCAGATCACCGGCTACATATGCTCTGCAGCCTACGGCTTCCTTTGACAAAGCTACCAGTTCCTTATTCATCTGCCGAATCTTATCTTCCAGTCCGTATTCCTTTAACTTGATTCGATTCGCCGTAAATGTAGGTGCATAGACAATATCGGAACCTGCATCCACAAACTCACGTTGGAGTGAAATCATAATCTCCCTGTTATCCAATATCCACCGTTCCGGGCATACTCCCGTCGGCATTCCCTTTTTTTGCAGATTCGACCCTGTAGCACCATCCAGAAATATAGGATGGTCTTTTATCAGCATTTGAAATTCCTGTTTGTTCATTTTACTCCGTACTCTCCTGTGTCGGTTCCTCATAGAAAACCGTATCGTCCGTATCAAAATTATCTTCGCCTTCAGCAGGTGTTTCTTCCGACGGCTGAGCCTCTTCCGGTGAAGCTTCCGGCGTCTCCTGCCCCTCTTCATCGTCCGTCTTATTCAGATAGCCGCCTCCCAAGATACTGTTTTCCTCCGTATACGTTACCCCTTCACCTTCCGGTATTTCTCCATGAAGAATCTGGATAATATATTGAATGCGGATATTTGCCCTGTCATAGTACTCTCTCGCTGCCTGCGCAATTGCCTCGTCAAAAGGATCCGATTCATATGCCGTATGATACAGCGCTACCGCCTGCTGCATATTTTCGTCAGCTTCATCCGCCAGACTGTCCACTGCCGAAAAACGGTCCGGCACGGTCAGCTCAGCCATCCAGGTAAATTCCGCCTGAAGCTGATCAAGGTACGAAAGCAGCTGATTCTTTGCATCCGGCGCCGATGCGTCAATGGCATTCATCCCGTCGTTAAATGCAGCAAGATGCTCAAAAAATGTATTCATGTCTTCCTGATATGCCGTCAGTTCCTCATCATTTTTACCGCACGCCGTAAACAATAATCCGCATAGCAGACAAACACATAAGATCACCGTTCTTTTTATGTTCTTCAAAACGCTCTCCTCCAGAAGTATGCTTTATAAATGATATCCCCTGATATCTTAAAATAATCTCTATCTATAAATACTACTGATTTCCAACGTTTAAGTCAACCATTTTGTGTTCATCGGACATAACTTAACGCAATTTTTCAAACAGATAATATACAAT
>VSOA01000430.1 GCA_009774585.1 Lachnospiraceae bacterium | reverse complement strand
CACCAGGATGGGGAAGGAGGTTCCCGGTATGCCGGAAGCTATATGATGAAGAAGACGGAAAACGGTTTTGAAGTGAACCTGCCTGACCTGCTGCTGGAGCAGTCTTCCACCGGACAGTTTACGCTGCGTACCGGAAGGCTGTTTGCCCGAAGGCATAAAGGGGAAGAACTTGTGGTTTTGGCAGGAAGGCGCAAGGAAGCGGTGTGGATTGATTGGGAAATTCCGTTAAAATTGGCGACGTTTGCATAGACGGGAAACTTATATATGATGAAAGAAACCGTTTCTTTTCTTTGTATTTGGAATAATTCAGCCTGAAATGTTATGTTTTGACGAACGGGTGAGAGAATTTTGCGGGACGGCGGCAGGGGGGATTGCCTGTTCCGCAAAATTTTTCCTCCCGTGCTGGGTAAAAAGGAACCGTGGTATAGGGCATTATATTTTTTGATATCCGGCAGAAGCCAGGAGCACAACCCCCTGCCCGGTTTGTCCCTGCCTCCCTGCGCTTTTACTCATGTGGGATAAACAAGTAAAAGAATTACGTAATCTTCCGCAGGTTTTCAATCACTCCGGCGGTCAAAAGGTCGGTGCGGGGTATCGCTTGCCCGGCTGGATTTGCTATAAATTGTACTCACCATGGATTGACAGAACGTTTGAAAATAATCCATGTGCTTATGAAGTAACAAATCAACAAGATTACCAAAATCCCCACTGTTGCCCCAATTTGTAACATCAATGCGCCAAATCCAATATACGCCGAAATTTCTGCTGCTATAGTTTGGAGAAAGTAACTAATTACAACAGCATCTACAAGGATTGCTACGATAATTGGCAGCCCAAACCAAACGCTTAATTGTTTCAGGATAAGTTTACCGATATGCTTTTCTTCTACACCTAATTTTCGGAGTACAGAGAAGCGGCATTTATATTGTCCTGCGTCTAAAAGCTGCTGCAAAGAAAGTACGGTAAGACATATTATCATCAATACAACAGCGCCATAAAGCATTGCAGCCTGTAAAACAAAATTATTTGCTATTGTACTGTTCGTTTGCAGTGTGCTGAAACGGATTCCATACATGACGCCGCTTTCTGTTTGCTCTGGATATTCCTCTGTAAAAAGTTTTTCCAGTTCCTTTGCATTTTCATAAGAGATATTTTCCGCCGTTGTGATATAGCGGTTTCTTATAACTGGAAGCAAGTTCTTACAAATATGATCCGGGAATACATAGAGGACATTTGTATAGGAGTTATAAACGCTTTCGCCCATTGCTTCTTCATGGCAGGACTGTTCAGAAAGATTTAATATTGCTCCGTCTGCCGCAACACTGGTATGCTCTGCAAGAAAGCAGCTTTTTTCTTCTTCTGTCGCAATCGTTTTCCATTGTGTTGTAAATTCATCTTCTCCCAAAGAAATCTGTTCATAACCTAACATTTTCCGTATGGTGTTATAATCACTTAAAGAAATCGCCGCAATAGGAAAATCATATTTTTGTCTTCTGTGAAAATCGTCTTTCTTTGGCAGATATAAGTCGAAAGTACAATCGTAGTCTGTATTTATTTTGTGTTCTGTCAGAAAATCAGTAATAATTTCGTAGCTGTCCTGTGGCAGGTTTTTTTCTTCGTGCACACCATTGTATCTTGAAAATACCTGTACATCATACATGGAACGTATATCCAAAAAGCCGGACGACCAGCCAGTCAAAATGGGTGCAGCAACGAACATGAAAATTGCTAATGCCAAAGTGATACAGATGATTGCCATAGTCTTACTGGTTGTGTTCAGCTTTGAGATAATTTGTCCGAAAAAGAAAAGTGCTTCCTCATGGTATCGGCGTTCCGGCGATTTTTCTTTCCATGTCACAATCAAACCACTGGTAAGATAAATTAAGGCACAAATGAAGAAAAGTAAGTCAATCAAAACAAAAAGCAGATATTGATTGAGCGTTCCATTACCTAAGGGCAGATAATATTCATTTGTTAATGCTGCAACGCTGGCTGCTGCAAAAGCGTTCAATACAGAACATATCAGCAAACCGGTGATAAAATATTCTCTTTTTTTCTTTATGATTATGCAAAATATAGACCAAAGCAAAGTAAGCAGCGGAAAAAGAATATTTCCCCAAAACATAAGCTGCACTGGAAGTGCAAAGCGGGTGTCATAATAAAACAATACTTTTTGTATTCCTGTAATCAGTCCCCATACCGTAACCAATTCAAAGAAGGCTGCTACAACAGAAATAAAGCGGCTCTGTTTTAGTTCGGGTTCGTTCTCTTTCTCTGCGGAAAGCATATCAATAATTTTTGTTTTCTGAATGGTATGGGTATTGAAA
>VSOA01000429.1 GCA_009774585.1 Lachnospiraceae bacterium | reverse complement strand
CGCTTATAGAACTGAAAGCCGCATATGATGAAATCCAGGCCTTTGGGGATCATAGGAAACGTGTCAACATCAGCTGGCTGGCGAGAGTGGCGGGGCTGAACAGGGATGATATCTATGGAAGGCTGCCATATCTGCCGGAGATGCAAAGTTTTTTTGATGAAGTATGTGAAACACAGGAAGAATGGATTCGGCGGCGGTATACAGAGGTTGCGCTTGAGAAGAAAAAAGCTGGCGGAAAGGAGTTTACTTATAATGATGTAAAAAGGCCAGTGCAGATTCGGAAAGATTCTTATAAAAGGAATCAAGAGTTAATAGGAAGTTTAATTGCAGAATTAAATGATACAGTGTTTGAAAATCAACTTTTATAAATCAAAAGTGAATAATCTCATGAAGGAAGATATTATTGTATATAGGAGGATCAGATGATATGGAGTATAAGTATTATTTGCCAGACGGCAATAACCAAGCCCAAGAATATGTTACAAAGAATAATTCATTAATAATCATTGGAGGAAATGGTACAGGTAAAAGTAAGCTTGGAGAATGGATGGAAAAGCAAAATGTATCTGCCACACATCGTATAGGTGCACAGAGATCATTGGTTTTTGGTCATTATATACAGCAAAGAAGTTATGAGCAGGCAATAAATTTGTTGATGTATGGACAGCAAACAAAACAGCCTAATCATGATCAACGATGGGAGTATGATGGAGAACGGCATAATTATACATCATCATTATTGAATGATTATGAGAATGTGTTATCTGCATTAATTGCATTGAAAGGTCGTGAACAGGAACAATACATTTCGGAATGTAAAGAACATGAAGCAAAGAATTTGCCACATAACAATGTTCCAGACATGATTATAGATGTTTTGCAACGTATATGGAAATCTGTTTTTCCCCAAAGAAATATAAAGCTTGATGATGCGAAAGTCACGGCTGTTTATTCGAAGGATGGTGTAGTAAAAGAATATAAAGGGCGTGATATGAGCGATGGGGAACGAGTGGCTTTGTATTTAATCGCACAAGCGTTATGTGTACCAAAGAATAAAACGATAATCATTGATGAGCCAGAAATTCACCTCCATAAATCAATAATGAACCGGTTATGGGTAGCTATAGAGAAAGAACGACAGGATTGCTTTTTTGTATATATAACGCATGATACTCAATTTGCTGCAAACCATGTTTATGCTAATAAGATTTGGGTAAAAGGATATGACGGCGTGCATTGGGATTTAGAAGAAATAAGTAATTGTGATTTGCCGGAGGAATTACTGCTTAATTTGCTTGGAAACAGGAAACCAGTCTTGTTTGTAGAAGGAACGGCAGATAGTTATGACACAAAGCTCTACTCTGAAATCTACAAGAATTATTATGTAGTTCCATGTGGGAGCTGTTCCAGGGTAATTGCACAAACAAAAGCAATGAAAGCCAATCCCCAACTGCATCACCTGAAATGCTATGGCATTATTGATAGGGATTATAGAAGTGAGTATGAGATTGAAAAGCTGGAGTTAGATGGGATTTATACGCTTAAAGTAGCAGAGGTAGAAAATCTTTTTTTAGTAGAAGAACTACTAAATGTTGTCAATACAATCATGGGATTTACTGATACCCTAAATGTTTCAAAAATAAAGAAGTACATAATTGAAAAAAGGTTTCAGCCTCAAATAAATCACCAAATATGTGATGCAGTAATATCAGAAATAAAATATCAGTTGTCTACAGCAAATATCACAGGAAAAAAGGACGATGAGGTAAAACAGTCTCTGGAGGCTACTTATAGTAGTATTGTATTTGAGGATGTAAAAGCGGCAAAAGAAAGTTTGTTTGACGAAGCCCTTCATGCAAACGATTATGCACAGGTTTTAAAAATATTTAATTATAAAACCATGTCAAAATCAGTAGGTCATTTTTTTGGTCTCAAAGATGAAGAATACCATGATTTTATAATTAGGCAGTTGAATAGCACTCGTGCTGATGAAATAAAAACTGCTATTATTGGATATCTTCCAACAGGAATATCCGAAGAATAAAATATGTCTGATAAATCTGAATAGTGTCTTGTTGTTATTAAACAAGGAATAAAAGGATGCAAAAGCCAGAAAAGCTAAAGCATCCTTTTTTGTGTTCAAAATGGATTGGAGGTGGTGCCATTGATTGTATTTATGAAAAACTAATTATCGAACTTTATTACAAAAGGCACAAATAAAATATACAACTTAATTACAAATGGACAAGCGGTTATGGGAGAGACAATTATAACTGATAAAGTGACAAAAACATTGATAAAATGCAACCGGGATAGATAAAAGCCGCGGGATTTTCAG
>VSOA01000428.1 GCA_009774585.1 Lachnospiraceae bacterium | reverse complement strand
TGATAGATGTATACTAAAACTACCACTCATAACCACAGTTATTGCAGTGAAACATTTTATGTCGCTTTGTACCAAAAATTCCAAACATAGCAGTATTCATTACTTTAGATGTTGTTGAAATTTTTTTAAGGTTACATGATTGGCATGTTGGGCACTTCGGCTTGTTTTGTTGGGCTAATCTATTTAATCTCTCTCTTTCACTATTGAGATTCATTTGTTCGCGTGTTAATGGTTCTATGCCTTTACTTCTAAGCCTATCTTCTACTGCCTTATTCATTATTTTAATTGCTTCTTCAGCGGTTTCCTTGTCGCACTTAAAACAATCTTGTATTAAACAAGAAGCACCTTCTATGTCATTGTCCATCAAAATAGCAATCTCATAACACTCTGGTTGTTCAGCTTTATTAATTTCTTTATAAATTTCATATGCGGTCATATTTTTATCTCCAAATTTTTCTTCAATTATACTATATCATACAATCTAAACGCAACTGAAATCTCTCGCCAAGACCAAAGATGCTTTAATTGATATAGATAATTTAAAAAATGCATCTGATAAAATAGAGGCACTAAAAGATATTGGTAAATCCTACACCCAAGAAACCCTCAAGACAGCCATTGCGCAATCTACTCTCAATAAAGAGCAGATCAAAACAATCATGTCAGCCAACGGCCTTCAAGGTGAACTCCTAGAAACAACCGCTGATCAACTAGCAAACGCAGCAAGCACAAATGCAGTCGCCGCCTCTCAAGTAGGAGCAACCGGCACCACACTCGGTCTAGGCACAGCATTTAAAGGTCTATGGATACAAATTAAAGCCACAACTGCATCCATGTGGGCGTTCTTAACAACCAACCCTCTTGGATGGGCAACATTAGCTGTAACCGCTATAGCTGGTGTCGCTTTAGGAATTAAGAAATACAATGATTCATTAGAAGAAGCAAAACAGAAAATAAGGGAAACTGCGGAAGAATCCAAATCTGCTGTAAAAACGATCAAATCTGATTTTGATGAATTATCATCTACTACAGATAACATCAAGCAGAGATATGCACAGCTTGCGCAGGAAGTTGAAAATCCGGGCAAAGTCAATCAGTCCCGTGGCTCCCTAAGCACTGACGAGTATGCAGAATTTCTTGATCTAAGCAATCAGTTAGCTGAATTATTCCCACAATTAACTGTGAATTATGATGAAAACGGGAATGCAATACTTGGATTATCTGGTAATGTAAACACTATTGTTGACTCTCTCAATGATCTAGTCAGTGTACGGCAGAAACTTGCCAATCAGGAAATCATGAAAAATATGCCTGATATCTGGGCAGGATTCATGTTAGATGATGAAGAATTTGATAAAGAATTAAAGTCTGCTGAAAAGGCAGCTGAAGACCATTTAAAATGGGCAGAGGAAATTAGAAAACGTTCTACATTGACTCTGACCAATGAAAGTGACAACAATCTTCTTGTTAATGCAGCTAAAGAAGCTGGCATTATGAGTTCACGCTATGGAAATGATTTTTATAATGAAAAACATACTGCGTCTGAATATGCCGCTAACTCTTTTGATTCTGCTGAATGGGATTTTACAAAGTTATCCGATGAGCAGTTTAATAAGTTATTGGATAAACTACAAGAATTTGGTGCTGAGTATAAAGACACTGTTCAAATTGTAAAAGGCAATATTGCTTCTGCTAATTCTGGTATGGCAAATTATATCAATACATGGCTTTCTACAGAATGGAGTTTCAGCAAAATGGATTCGGATTCCGACATGCAGAATGTAATTAAGAGCATGTTGCAGAGTGGTGACTGGGTTGATTTGATACCAGAAACCGTGGACGCTAGTAACTGGGACAAAGTAAGTGATTGGTTACAGAATGAATTTCTATATGAAATAAATAAAGTACAAGATAATGAGGAAATCTCCAAAGCATTATCAGAGATATTTACAAACCAAGACCTGACCCCAAAAGAAAAAGCCGATTATATCAAACAGGTACAAGATTATTTTGGGGAAGGGCACGCAATAACTTTATCTTTAGTACCTGAATTAGAGGTAGCCGAGGATTTAGAGAAACAGTCTCAGGATGCAATCAATTTTGCAAAAAACAAATTTGAAGGTTATGATCCTACTGATTTCTTTAAGGAACATTCCATCAACACTCAGGAAGAAATTGACGCTTGGCAGAAAATTGCAGAAGCTGCCAAAGATGCTGCGGAAGCTGAAAATAAATACTTAAATCAAGGTCAGGAACCTTCTACTCTCCTCTCCATCCCCGACACCATCACCCACCTGAACACCAACCTCAAACCCGCTTTCGACTCATTACACGCCGCCTA
>VSOA01000427.1 GCA_009774585.1 Lachnospiraceae bacterium | reverse complement strand
GTCATGTATTGTATCAAAAATAATTTTTTCATACAGTCGGTTTGGCTTTTTAATTTTTACCCTTTCCAATGCAGCACATACCATTTCCGCTGTAATAAAATCCGGCTGACGTATCATAATGGTATATTCCAAATTTTCTTTTATGAGTTTACTGCCAGCAGATTTCGTATCAGCGTTTTTCAGTTGCCAGATACCCTCTAAAGGATAAACCGTAAAGTCGTGGATTTCATTTGATAAAATATTTTTAGTTGCAGTAGATTTATAGTCCATTTTAACAGCATACGCCAATGAATAGTACCGATAGGTCGGGCGGATAGACATTGGTGCTTTGTGCACATTTTTCACTCGCCACGCTCTTTATCTAAATCTAAAATTTTGATCATCTAAATATAGTTTTTGAGTTGCGTATACATTTCAGCGGTGATACGTGGTGGCAATTGAAATTTTGCTTCGGTATCAGCAATCTCGCTAAAGGAAACAGTGGCAATACACTTTTTTAGATCAAGGCGAGACAAAAGTTTTACAGTGTATGGTCTTTTGCTATCCAAAAAAGCGATTGAGGAGAGAAAACCCTGAACAGTATTACTATTTAATAGCAGCATTATAGCATAAGCAATGTTGTAGTCCTTAAATGCCAGAAAATATGCAGTGTCGTCTGCCATAACGGGTTTAGTTGAGTGTAGTAAACAGAACAACGGTTTTTTGTAAAATCCAGAGAGACCGACTTTGTAAGGAGAGAAACTATAATCGCCAATTCCAAACATGGAGAAGGGAGCAGAGCCCTTATAAATAACGCTTTTCCGCCTGTTAAAATAATTTATATTGTCATTTAAATATTCCCATGTCTGCGGATAGGAGTACCGGATATATGTGGTATCCTGTTTTGGCTTCGTTTGAGTTACAATAACAAACTTTGCAAAGTCCGTTAGAATAGGCTCTTTAAAAGCACTGGATTTTACAAGCGGAAACACTAAGTCTTCTTCAATATCTACAATGGATTTTTGTTGGTTTATGAGCTTTCCGTCTTTGAGATCAAGTTCCATTACTTTACTGCAATCATGCTTGATGCCAGAGCGCCAGACAAGTTGACAGGTTCCTTCAAGGTCAACTTGAATGCTTAATGTTTTGAGTGCTCCATCCTTTACAACCAGAGTATCAAGCAAAGAACCACTCTCAAAGTTTTTAACATCACAAATAACGGATGTATTTTTCCTGTCCGGCGACAATTTGATAACCAGTATACAAGCAGCTGTAGAAATGCCAAAAACCTTATTGCTATTAAAGTTCAGCATTTCTATCTTGTCATAGCAGATCCGGCTTCTTGCTATTTCAAGAATAATATTTCTTGCAACCGAAGTCTTACACAACATGCAAATAGTGCTGTTTGTATTTTTGTATTCACTAAGTAACTGCAAAATAATATATTCGCAAATATCAAAATTAGAAGAACCTGTAAGAGCATCAATACCTCGCAGTCCTTTAAAATTGACTTTTTGCGGTAAGTTATAAAGTAAATCGGCATTCGTTGCCCAAGGAGGATTGCCTATCACCAGGACATCACTTGTCCCGCAGATCCGCTTGGTATTCATACCAAAAATATTGTCAACAATTACCTTTGCAGATGGTATTACTTCTTTTGAAAGATGTACATACTTTTCATTAATTTCGATACCGAAAATGTTACTGCAGCCAAAGATGGAAGATGCAGCACTCAAAAAATTGCCGATGCCACAAGTAGGTTCAAGAATTGCTTTTGCTGATGCTGAAAAACCTTGTTGCTTGATATATTCGCACACCTTATAACAAAAATCTATTGGTGTTTGGTAATCGCCAAACTCTTTTTTCCCATTACCAGACATAATTAACAACACCGCCAACAGAATTGTTCAGACCGATAACCCGCTTGTACTGTAATCTCCACTGTAATGCATTGCTTATGGTTAAATAACCCTGTTTCGGAGGATTTGCTAAGATTTCATCTGCGAGGTCGTTGTATGTAATGTCGTCACCAGGTACGTTCTTATCATTTAGCAATGCAATAACATCCTCTTTGTTTGCATCAATAGAAAGCATTTGTCTGAGCAGCGCCGTAATGGTATAATCTGCAGTTCTGTCTGCCTCAATAAAGGTGCAGTGGGTGATTTGTAAGGTACAAGTATCAGCGGTGTCGTTCTTATTATAAACAAACACAAGCAGATTATACCCCAAGCTGAAGATTTTCTGTCTTGCTGACTTAAATGGACAACTGCTCTGAGGCTGGATATAGCTCGTAGTTTTGATGTCCGTGTTTACAGAAGGTAAATCGATGCCTAAAGCGCTGCTGCCAACGGTCATTACATATTTGGAG
>VSOA01000426.1 GCA_009774585.1 Lachnospiraceae bacterium | reverse complement strand
CCCTTGCACAATCAGTATACCGAAATTCATGATAGACTGCTGTAAACATGTAAGAGAAGACAGCCCTGTGAGTTCTCTGAGAATCTGTCTGTCCCATTTCCTGTTACCCTTCGTGACCTGAAGCGACGGATATTTGATGAAATAATACAACACGATACCGACGCCCGCCAGATACTGGGAAATCACCGTTGCTGCCGCCGCGCCTCCTACGCCCCATCTAAATCCTCTGATAAACCAAATATCCAACACGATGTTGGCAACCGCCGACACTCCCAAAAATAAAAGCGGTATGACAGAATTGCCTACCGCCCCGAGAAGACTGGCTACAAAATTATAAGCAAATACCGCCACGATGCCTGCAAATATCCAAATGAGATATTCCCGCATGAGCGCAGTCACTTCTCCCGGCACACGTAAGAATACAAGAATAGCGCCCATCGCAGCATATACGAAAACATTCAGTGCAAGCGCTACGACGCCGATCAATATAAATGCAGTAAAGATGCCCTTCTCGAGCCGTTCCTGATTCTTCGCGCCGAACTGCATCGAGAAAAAGGCGCTGCTGCCCATACAAAGTCCGATAATAATCGACGTAATGAATACCATCAGCGTATAGGATGAACCGACCGCTGCCAGCGCGTTCTCACCAAGATATCGTCCAACGATCAACGTGTCTACCACATTATACAACTGCTGAAGCAGATTCCCCACCATAATGGGGAATGCAAACTTCAGCAGCTTATTCATAATACTTCCTTCCGTCAAATCAAGATTAGAGGTCATAATACATCTTAAACTCCGCCGCATTCGGTATCTGTTCCAGCTTCTTAAGTTCCGCACGTTTGCGCGCTACCCATACATCAATCAGTCTCTGCGGGAACACTCCGCCTTTTGTCAGATAATCATGATCCTGCTCCAATGCATCCAGCGCCTCTCCCAATGATTTTGGCAAACCTTTAATCTTCTTCTGCTCTTCCTCCGACAATGTATAAAGATTAAAATCATACGGTCCCCATCCGTTCTGCTCTGGATCGATCTGATTCTCGATGCCATCCAAACCTGCCATCAGGATCGCCGCATATGCGTAGTACGGATTTGCCGTTGCGTCAGGATTACGCAATTCAAAGCGTTTCGTCTCCGGCGTCTTAGCATAAGCCGGTATACGGATGACCGCACTTCTGTTAGACGTTGCGTAGCCGACCGTCACCGGAGCCTCGTAGCCCGGTACAAGACGCTTAAATGAGTTCGTAGACGGATTGGTAAACGCACATAACGAAGCGATATGTTTAAGCAGTCCGCCGATGAAGTAATGCGCCGTACGGCTTAAACCCGAATACCCCTCCGCATCATAGAACAGAGGCTTGCCATCCTTTAGCAGTAACATATGTACATGCAGACCATTGCCCGCTTCCTGATAAATCGGTTTCGGCATAAATGTCGCCGTTTTGCCGTCTTTTGCTGCCAGATTCTTGATAATATATTTGATGATCATCGTGTTGTCCGCCATAGCAGGCATATCGGCAAGCTCTACCTCTATCTCCATCTGACCCGGTCCGCCCACTTCATGATGATGGTATTTAACCCGGATTCCCCAGTCTTCCATCATCATGCACATACGGCTTCGCAGATCATACCCGACATCCTGCGGAGCAGCCACATGATATCCCCCTTTATAGGGCACCTCATAACCGTTATTCCCGGATTTGTATTCATTCAGCGTACAGTTCCAGTCCGCCTGTCTCGTATCCACCCGATAGCCGCACTGCTGTGGCGATACCTCAAAGCGAGCCGTATCAAAGAGATAGAACTCAAATTCCGGTCCGATAATCATACGGTCCGCGATACCGTTCTCCTTCATATACTCTACCGCACGAAGACTTACATTCTTCGGATACTGGTCAAAGGGCTTATTCTCACCCTTGCCGATTGTACATACATTGCCGCACATCGTCAGTGTCGGAACTGCCGCAAAAGGATCCACATATGCGGTGTTCGGGTCAGGCAAAAACACCATATCACTCTTCTCAATAGGCGCATACCCGTAATTGGAACCGTCAAATCCGATACCGTATATGAACGTATCCTCGCCAAACCGCTCCACCGGAATGGTGATATGACGCCACCTGCCGTCAATATCCGTCATCTTGAAATCAATCATGCGGATATTCTTTTCTTCACACAACTTCAGAATCTCTTCACTTCTGTTCATAACCCCCTGCTCCTTTCAAATTTCCCTTAGTTAGGCGTTTGCGAAACGCCAGAACCCGTATAAATACGGGATTCTCTTTGTTACAAAATAAAACAACTCCTCACTGGTCTGTGGTATAATTGAAATGTCCAGTAACAATTATCCATATCCACC
>VSOA01000425.1 GCA_009774585.1 Lachnospiraceae bacterium | reverse complement strand
GATAGATATAGGGTAGTTTGTGGAGATAGGATTGTTAAGGAGAGGCTGAGTTGACAAGATGTATAAGAAAAATAAAATAACTGGCGGGGATTCATCCGGCTGGAGTGGAGAAATATATAAAATAAAAATGAGGGTATGGCTTGACAAAAAGATGAACACGAGCTATAATTGAACAAAAGTTCAAGATTGGAGAGAGACATGGCTCAAGTATTAAAAGATGAAACACGGGAAAATATTTTAAAGGCAGCGTTGCAGGAGTTCTATGAAAAAGGGTACAGGCCAGCAGCTATGCGTGAGATTGCGGGCAGGGCTAAAATACCGACAGGGCTGATTTATTCTTATTATAAAAACAAAGAATCCCTTTTTGATGCTGTCCTCCGTCCGGTCCTTTATGATTGGGAGAGGGTGCTCACTGCTAGGGATGACGGCCATTCAGAAGTCATTTATGGATTAAGCAGGGCAGAAACAGAATGCCTGCTGAATTTATTCGAGCACAGGCAGGAATGCATTATCTTATTTGATAAAAGTGGCGGCACAAAATATGAAACAGAAAAGGACCGGTTTATTGCGGCAATAGAAGAGCATCTGAATAAACATAAAAAGGATACCGATGGGGATGAAATATTCATCCATATTATTGCCAATAATTTTGTGGATGGGCTGATGCAGGTTATGTACCATTATAAGGGAAAGGAATGGGCGATGATGATATTGCATAAATTATCGGAAATGTATTTGTCGGGAATTGGTTTATAGGAGCCAGTTCCTTTTTTTACCGAACAATATTGAATTATTATTCAATTTTGAAAGGGGAAATTAAAATGATGACTTTATTTGTGAAATGGTTTGTGAAAAACAGGGATGAGGTTTCTAACCCAAATGTAAAAAAAGCGTATGCTGCCCTGTCAAGTGTTGTTGGCATCCTGCTAAATTTATTTTTGTGTGCAGCCAAGATAACTATCGGGCTTTTTAGTAATTCTGTTGCCATATCAGCAGATGGTTTTAACAACCTGTCGGATGCAGGGACTTCACTTGTTTCGTTTTTGGGATTTAAGATTGCAAAATATGGCGGTGGAAATACGCATCTCTTTGGACATGGCAGGATTGAATGGATTATGAGTATTTTTACATCTATTGCAGTCCTGCTTATGGGCATAAAGCTGGCGGGGGACTCTGCTGCATCTATAGCCAGCCCGGACAGTCCGGTATTCAGTATGCCAGCTTTGGTGGTACTGTTGGTATCTATTTTGGTAAAGGTTTATATGTATTGTTACAATAAACGGTTTTCAAAAATAACAGGCTCGGAAACATTAAAGGCAACCGCAGCAGACTGTATAAGTGATTCGTTATCAACAGCAGCCGTTTTCATATCAACGACAGTTTCGTATATAACACACCTTGAAATAGATGGTTATTGTGGTGTGCTGGTGTCCGTTTTCATTATTTTTGCAGGCGTAAAAAGCTTATGGGAAGTATTGGGGCGGATCATGGGACAGTCAGCAGACCAGGAGATGGCAGACGCTATTTTGCAGATAGCCGGGTCATATCCAGAAATCATTGCTGTCCATGATCTGATGCTTCATGATTATGGATTTGGGTATTTTGTGGTATCCATGCATACGGAAGGGTATTCGGAAAACAGTCGGCAGCTTTACACCGCAGCAAACCAGATAGCTTATGATTTAAAACAAAAATTTCATTGTGACAGTTTTATACAAGTTGACTATGTGTTGGAGGATAAGACATTGAAGGACGGTCTTATGGAACGAATATATACTGTCCTCAATCAATATAGCGACGAGATTGAAATAAATAATTTCAGGCTGATTGAAAGTGATCCTTATGTCAATGTTACATTTGACATGGTCTATCCTGCTAAACTGCAAAAAAGTGAGGAGGATATCTGTAATGACATTAAAAAAGAGATCGAATCAGAATATTCAAAATGCCGTACTGTTATTAAAGGTATTATACGGCGTGAGCGTTTTCGCTTACACCGGTAATAAAGCATATCCGCAAAGCGGACATGCGTATACAATTATATTAAGTTTAAGGAGGACATTGAAATGGCAGAAAAGTCAAATCGTATCTATTTACTGGAGGAAGCGGGTGTTGCTTCTGCATTGCTTAAGCTGGGGGTACCGACAATGGTCGGTATGCTGATTTCAGCCTTGTATAATGCGATTGATGCGTATTTTGTAGGCGGTCTGGGCATGAGCCAGATGGGGGCTGTATCCGTTGTATTCCCCATCGTGCAGATCATCATAGGTCTGGGCATGATGTTTGGGGCAGGAGCATCCTCTGGTGTTAGTATATAAGTGTGGACAGGAAAAGTTGAACAACCTATACTATCAAGTGAAAAAACAAAGGAGATGTTC
>VSOA01000424.1 GCA_009774585.1 Lachnospiraceae bacterium | reverse complement strand
GATATAACCCGCACCTTCTGCGTATTTCTCCGGCCATAACCATCCAAGCAGCCTCTGTGTCTTAAATCAGTTCTCCCATCCGGTTCTGTAAACTCCAAACACAAATACAGCAGTCAAAAACAGTACGATCACCCCCGTAAAGAACAGCAGCGCCGCCTTTCTATTAACGGCAAACCACTTTTTCCATATTGCAATGACAAGCAGCGCCGTACACATCAGACAGATGTTCATCGCCATATAGAGAGAGACGACTACCGCAAATCCGGTGGTGACAATCTGCATCGCGATTGCCAAAATGATCGCTCTGTATCCTCCCCTTCGCAGCCGGTACAATATTCCGGCATAAACCGGAACATACAGATAGACCATCATAAATGCAAGCGAGACTGCTCCTTTTCTCATAGCCGCCTCCAGACTGCAGTAAATAGCAATCGTCAGAAAAATGTAGATTCCATACGCATAGCGCCCGATAAAGGTATAATCAAGGAAGTATATACCCATCATCACACCGAACGACAGCAGAAGAATAAATCGCTGTCTGAACAGATATTCCGGATACTCTGCCAGACCTTCCGCATTCACCGCGCACAGAAGAAAATACCCTAAGACGCTGAATATAAACGCCATACCAATCATTTTGTAATCAGTCTGCGGTCGATGAATCCTGTCCAGTTCCACCCCGACCTCTACCGGATCACCCATCTCCTGCACCGCTCTTCTGACCGCCTCCTCGTGTGTTTCTCCTGTTTCTTCATAGGCCGCCGTCTGATCCGCAATATGGTCGGATAATTCTCTCTCGATACCCTCTCGCGCCTTAACGCATCGAATCTGCTGCGCAACATTCTTAATAAACAGTTCCTCCGTCATCATATCGCCTCCCATAGTACGTTAAGCACCGCTTCCTGATATTCCTGCCATTCTTCTTTTCTGGACTTTAAATACTTTCTTCCCGCTTTCGTAATGCTGTAATACTTGCGCTGTTTTCCGTTCACCTCGCTCTCATAGGACGTCAGATAATTCTTCCCCTCCAGCGAGTGAAGCAGCGGATAGAGCGTTCCTGCTTTCAGCATAAAGACATTGTTGGATCTCTTCTGCAGCGTCTCGATCATCTCATACCCATACATGTCTTTCTCTTCTAACAGGCGGAGTACTAACATGGAAGTGCTCCCTGAAATCAACGATTTGTCTATCCCCATCTTCCCATCTCCTTTTATGTGTAGATAATCTATATATGCTGTCTTAATTATATATAGACTATCTATATATGTCAAGAGAAAATCGAGCGCCCGCGCGCTCGATTCAGAGAATGCTTCGCATTCTCCTCGAATTCCACCACGATTACAGCAATTTCCTATCACTCAAAAAAAGAGACACGGCCCTTTGCCATGTCCCTCGTGTTGTCTGTATTCGATTACGGCTATGCCGCCGCTCTTATTTCAGATTTGCCTTTGCAAGCTCTGCCAATGTTGTAAATCCGGCTGCATCATTGACCGCCATCTCAGCTAACATCTTTCTGTTCATATCAACGCCTGCATTCTTAAGACCGTACATGAATCTGCTGTAAGATAAACCGTTCATTCTGGCTGCCGCATTGATACGTGCAATCCATAACTGTCTGAACTGACGCTTTCTCTCTTTTCTACCTGCGTAAGAAGACGTCAAAGCTCTCATTACGGACTGTTTTGCTACTCTGTATTGTTTCGATCTTGCGCCTCTGTATCCTTTCGCAAGTTTTAATACTCTATTATGTTTCTTCTTAGCGTTTACACCGCCTTTAATTCTTGCCATGTTTTTTTCCTCCTTATGACCTAAATCTTTTAGGCAATTGTTAAATTGCCATATCCTTACAAATAAGGTAAAATCTTCTTCATATTCTTAACATTCGTTGCATCTGTCATAGCAGGCTTTCTAAGATTTCTTTTATTCTTAGTAGTCTTCTTAGTTAAAATATGGCGTTTATAAGCTTTACTTCTTTTCAGCTTACCTGTTCCGGTTACTTTAAAACGTTTTGCAGCTGATCTGCTTGTCTTCATTTTTGGCATTTCAAAATTCCTCCTATATTAATAAATTTTGTGAGATATCAATCCAAGATATCAGTCTATTTCAACTGAAAAACTAACGCTTCTCAGCCAAAAACATCGTCATGCTTCTGCCTTCGACTTTCGGCGCCTTATCAACAACCGCAATATCAGAAAGCGCCTCGGCAATATCATCCAAGATATGTTTGCTGTTATTCATATGCGCCATCTCACGCCCGCGGAAACGAAGCGTAATCTTCACTCTGTCGCCTTTGCCGATAAATTTTCTGGCAGCATTGATTTTCGTATTCAAATCATTGGTATCAATATTGGGAGACAAACGAATCTCCTTGATTTCAACCGTCT
>VSOA01000423.1 GCA_009774585.1 Lachnospiraceae bacterium | reverse complement strand
CCACGAACCCCCTCTGTTATGCCCGTCAAATGCCCGGTAGTCTAATTATATCCTATTTTGCCCGAATGTGCAATTGTTGCAAGCCAGCTTTTTTTATGTTAATCTATATTGTAATCGGTCAGCGCGCCGGTCACTTATCAAATCACTGCGGCGCGGGAAAGTTGAGGAGCAATTATGCCTATTAAAGTAGCAGATTCATTACCGGCAACCGCCATTCTGGAAAACGAAAATATTTTTGTCATGACGGAGTATCGTGCGATTCATCAGGATATCCGACCCCTGAATGTACTGATCCTTAACTTGATGCCTACGAAGGTTGTAACGGAAACGCAGCTGCTTCGCAAATTGTCCAACACACCGTTACAGGTTAATGTTGAGTTTCTGCAGACCGCAAGTTATACACCGCAGCATACGGATTCCAGCCATCTGGAATCTTTCTATACTACCTTTGATCAGGTAAAGGATCGTAAATATGACGGTATGATCATCACCGGCGCGCCGTTGGACTACATCAAATTTGAAGATGTCACCTACTGGAAAGAACTGTGCACAATCATGGAATGGGGTAAAACCCATGTACACTGCACACTGCATCTGTGCTGGGGCGCATATGCCGGACTCTACTATCTGTATGGACTGGACCGTTATGACATGGACACGAAACTGTCCGGCGTCTACTCGCACAAAATTATTAAGAAGAATTCACCGCTTTTCCGCGGATTTGACGATATTTTCTATGCACCGCAGTCACGCGCAATGGGCATCACCGCAGAGAAAATCGCTTCCGTACCGGAACTGGAACTGATGGCAGTCTCCGACGAAGCCGGAGTCACTATCGTTAAGACGACAGACAGTCGCCACTTCTTTATTACCTGCCATCCCGAATACGACTCAGACACATTGGCGTTAGAATATTTCCGCGATTTAAACAAAGGTATGAATCCCTCGATACCGGTTAACTATTTTCCCGATGATGATCCGGAGAATCCGCCCATCGTCAACTGGCGTTCCACGGGACAGCTCCTTTATTCCAACTGGCTTAATTTCTATGTGTATCAGACAACGCCGTATGATTTACGAAACATTTAATCTTATAACAACATTTTTCATAGACATATCGCAAAAAGTATCCGTCTGGTTTTGTCAGCGAAGCTTTACGGATACTTTTTGCCTATATCTTACAGATATTCTTCCATAAACTCTTCTTCCGAGATGATTCGGATTCCAAGTTCTTTCGCCTTCTTATTCTTAGACGACTGAGAGGTCGTATCATTGTTGATCAGACACGTCGTCTTACCGGTAACGCTGCCCGTCACTTTGCCTCCCTTCGCCTCTATCTCAGCCTTCAGCGCGTTTCTGTTTTCATAATGCTCCAGACTTCCCGTGATTACAAAACTCATACCGGCAAGCGTCTGTGCGCCTTCCTCAATCGTCTCCTGAATGATATGCACCTCGCTAAGCAAGCGGTCTAATTGTTCCATTCTTCCTGCATCATGAAAATAATCATAAATTCCCGCTGCAATCACTCCACCGATCCCGTCAATATCTCCCAGTTCTTCCATCGTCGCCTCTCGCAGCGCCTCTAGGGAAAACCGAAAATGTCTGCACAGAAGCTTGGCGTTCGCCACCCCTACATTTTCGATGCCCAATCCGTAAATCACTCTAGCAAGCGTCGTATTTCTTGCTTTCTCTATGCTGTCAATGAGATTGCCGTAAGACTTCTCTCCGAAGCCCTCCATCTGCGTAATCTCCTGTTCATATCGATTAAGTCGGAAAATATCCGCAAACTCGTGCAAAAAGCCTCTGGCAAGAAATTTCTCTAAAGTAGACTCCGACAAACCATCCACATTCATGGCGTCCCTGCTCACAAACAGCGTAAACGCTTTAATCTTCTTCGCGTCACATTCCGGATTTGCACAATAAAGCGACTGTACGTCATTCACCTGCCTGATCTGTGTCGGCTGTCCGCATACCGGGCATGCTTCCGGAATCACAAGGCTGTCGCTCTGCGTCAGATTCTCGGCAATCTGCGGAATAATCATATTCGCTTTATAAACTGTAATTCGGTCGCCGATTCCCAGCTTAAGCCCTCTGACAATACTGACATTATGAACCGAGGCACGGCTGACGGTTGTTCCTTCCAACTCAACCGGCTCAAAAATTGCCACCGGATTAATCAGTCCCGTACGGCTGGCGCTCCATTCCATCTCGCACAGCGTCGTCTCACGCAACTCATCCGCCCACTTAAATGCAATGGCATCACGAGGGAACTTCGCCGTTCTGCCAAGAGACGCGCCATATGCCATATCCTCATAAGTCAATACCAGCCCGTCAGAGGGTACGTCACAGGTCTGTATCTTCTCTTCGAAATAACTAATGTTATCTAATAT
>VSOA01000422.1 GCA_009774585.1 Lachnospiraceae bacterium | reverse complement strand
ATCCAGTCTGTACTCAATCTTACCTGCTTTGATATCATTGACAGCCTTGGTAACGTCCATCGTTACCGTGCCTGCCTTCGGGTTAGGCATTAATCCTTTCGGACCAAGAACCTTACCGAGACGTCCTACAACACCCATCATGTCAGGCGTAGCTACCACTACATCGAAATCAAGCCATCCCTCGTTCTGAATCTTAGGAATTAACTCTTCGCCGCCTACATGATCTGCGCCTGCCGCCTCAGCCTCAGCCACTTTATCACCTTTGGCAAATACTAATACTTTCACCGTTTTACCTGTTCCGTTAGGTAATACAACCGCGCCACGAACCTGCTGTTCAGCGTGACGTCCGTCACAACCTGTTCTGATATGAACCTCTACAGTCTCATCGAATTTCGCTGTTGCTGTCTTCTTCACTAAAGCAATCGCGTCAGCCGTATCGTACAGAGTAGCACGATCTACGAGCTTAGCCGCTTCTGCATACTTTTTACCATGTTTCATGTCAAATCCTCCATTACTCTTCTACTGTGATACCCATGCTTCTTGCAGTTCCGGCTATCATGCTCATAGCAGCCTCAACGCTTGCGGCATTCAAATCAGGCATTTTCAACTCTGCGATTTCCTGCAATTTCGCTTTGGAAATCGTAGCTACCTTAGTCTTATTCGGTACTGCGGAACCGGATTTGATATTGCATGCTTTCTTCAAAAGAACTGCTGCAGGGGGAGTCTTTGTAACGAAACTAAAACTTCTGTCTGCATAAACTGTAATAACAACCGGGATGATCACATCACCTTTATCGGCTGTTCTGGCGTTGAACTGTTTTGTAAATTCAACGATGTTTACACCGTGCTGTCCAAGTGCGGGACCAACCGGCGGCGCTGGTGTAGCTTTACCAGCAGGGATCTGTAACTTAATGTATCCTTCTACTTTCTTTGCCATAATGGCACCTCCTAATATAATGTGGTACGGGCGCAACGATTTCAAATCCAACTTTGCTCAATCTCGATAAGAACTTGGCGAAGCAAATTCTTATGATTTCGATGAAGTTAAAATCATGCTCCCACATCGGCTTCCGTTCAGCACACTGAACCGCAGCCGCAGTATATCTAATCCGCCGAAACGGAATAAATATCAATTACATTTTTCTGACTTCCGCAAAACCAATCTCCACGGGCGTCTCTCTTCCAAACAATTCTACATTGATGGTTGCCACCTGCTTACCGTAATCTATACGCTGGACAACACCGATCGTATCTTTCCAGACGCCGGCAACCACGGCGATTGTATCGCCTTCTGCGAAATCTACGGTGACATTTTCCATCTTGATGCCAAGCGGTTTCATCTCGGCTTCCGTCAGCGGTACTGCTTTACTTCCCGGTCCGACAAACCCCGTAACACCTCTGGTATTTCTAACAACATACCATGTATCGTCGTTCATGATCATATTGATCAGGACATAGCCGGGAAACATTTTCTTCTGGACAGTCTTGCGGGCGCCGTTCTTCATCTCCACAACATCCTGCATAGGCACTCTGACTTCCAGTATTTCCTCTTCAAGATGTCTGTTCTCGATTGTCTTCTCAATGTTGGCTTTTACCTTATTCTCATATCCGGAATAAGTATGAACAACATACCAATTTGCTTCTGCCATACTAATACCATGCCTTTCTTTTATTCCTATTCAGAGCTTCCTACAATGAAAATGTCGTAAGGAAATCAACGCCATACTGCAGACCGAAATCCAGTATCGTGATGATCGCTCCGATTACAACGGAAATAACAACAACCGCAATTGATTGTTTCAAAAGAGCATCTTTATCAGGCCAAGTGATTTTCTTAAATTCAGCTTTCACACCGTTCCAGAACTTCGTAATCTTAGATGTTCCTTCTGATTTAGCAGAATCTCCCATGTTATACTCCTTTCGTCAAAACAACAGGCGATTATTTTGTCTCTTTATGCAAAGTATGTGTCTTGCAGAATCTGCAATATTTCTTAGTCTCCATTCTGTCCGGATGGGTCTTCTTGTCTTTAGTAGTATTGTAGTTACGCTGTTTGCACTCTGTGCATGCTAAAGTAATTTTTGTACGCATTTCGCTACCTCCACATGTATTCATCAATCATCTGATCCATTATTTTTGAGCATAAAAAAAAGACCTAAATCTTATCTTTGCTCAAACAATATATCATACGTAAGACGGGAAGTCAACCGGTTTTCCCATATTTCAAAAATATATCCAATTATTTTTCATATTTATGCCGGAAACCTCTTTATAATTTGTGTGTTCCATACGATATATAAATTATAAAGCAGCCGGAAAAGGTATTTGTGTCTTCTGCTCCGCACTGTTCTTTCTTTATATTAATATATACACAACATTTGCTTGCATTTCAAGTGCAAAAAATGATAAAAT
>VSOA01000421.1 GCA_009774585.1 Lachnospiraceae bacterium | reverse complement strand
TGAAACACCAAAAGAATTATGCAGACATAGTGGCTAAACTGTACAGAGCCATCAAAAAAGTTGTTCTGCTTGAGAAGAGAGCTTCTGTGCTTGACAAACTGTCAGATAACAAGGAGAACCTAGATTCTGTGAAAGAGGAGAAAGACAGAACCGCACCGGAAAGGAGCACAGAGCACAAAAGAGATGAAATTGCACTGTATTAATTAATTTTTGGAATCACAGTTATGCGATATCGCATAAAACGCCGGATCAAGAAAGGAGGTGAGACAAGTGCCAAATCTGACAGATGAAGTGATGGGTAAGACATCGGAAGGAGCCAAAAAAGCAGTGGAAGCCTCTGCAAAAGTCCTGAAAGAGGCAAAAGACGGACTGAAGGAAGCAGAAAAAAGTATCAAGGGAATATGCCTGCTACTCATTAAAGGCACGGCTTTTAATGCTGATGCAGTCATGAGCGCAGTAAAGAATGTAGCATTTAAAAAGACCGGCGATATCAAGTTCTCTAAAAATAACATCGATATCAGCGAACTCAGAAAAACGGGACATGTTTACGCCGTGGAAGAAAATATCCTGCAGGATGCCATGAAGTATTTCGATAAACACTGTAAGGAATGCGGTGTGAAATATTCTGCCATGAAAGATACCAGAGGCGAAGGTAAACCGGACTATAAACCATCTTATATGGTATTTTTCGAAGGAAAAGATACAGACCTGATCCTGCATGTATTAAAGGAAGCATATAAAGATTATGCGGAAGAGAAGCAGAATGACAAACAGGCTGAGAAATCCGGAAGGAAAAATGAGCAGGAAAAAAACCAGAGCGGCGAAAAACAGGAGAAAGAGAACCAAGAGAAGCCGGAAAAACGTGAAAGTGTCAAAGCAAAACTGGCATTTTTTCGGGATAGGGTTGCAGCTAGGGATAAGGAACGGGATGCAGTAGAAAAGCATCACCAGCACGACGATATCCAGAGATAAGTAACCCGTCCACAGACAAAAATATGCGACGTCGCATATTAAAAGAGAGGAGATGAACACCATAGAACATGTAAAAGAATGGTTTTCTGATTTTAAGGAGAAAACGCCCAAAGAAAAACTGTCTGTCATATTACCGTATGGTTTATGCATGTTCTTTATAGCAAGGATAGTGGAATTATACCGGCTGTGCAGAGGAAATCTGTATATGTTCCTGAAAAATATCACATATATTTATAAAGTGTTTCCGCCACGCTTTGCGTTGAATGACTTATTGATAGGAATATCAATAGGTTTTTTTATTGTCTATGCCGCCAGATGGTCAAGCAGGATGCATACAAAGAATACAAAATTCGGTGAAGAATATGGTTCCGCACGTTGGAGTGCATAATCTTAAGTGTAAAGAACTCTACATGGACGCACAGGAGGATATGCACATGAATGATTACAACAAAATCACAGCCCTTTACTCCCGCCTTTCCGTAGGCGACGAGGACAGGGACGGCGGCGAAAGCAACTCCATACAGAACCAGAAGAAGTTTTTGGAAAGCTACGCCAGACAGCTAAAATTGACGAATATCCGGCACTACATTGACGACGATGAAAGCGGCAGATTTTTCGACCGCTCCGCCTACTCCCGCATGATAGAGGACGTAGAAAACGGTAAAATCGGCGTGTGTATTATGAAAGACATGACCCGCTGGGGGCGCGACTATCTCCAAGTCGGCAACGCTATGGAGATATTCAGACGGAACAATGTGCGCTTTATCGCGGTCAACAACGGGATAGACAGCGAGAAGCCCGACACATTGGAGTTTGCGCCCTTTATCAACATCATGTCGGAGTGGTACGCAAAGGACATCAGCAAGAAAGTAAAGACCGGCATTAAGACGAAGGGCATGAGTGGAAAGCCGATTGCCACCGAAGCTCTCTATGGCTATGTCAAATCCCCGGACAACAAGGATTTTTGGATAATCGACGAGGAAGCCGCCGGAGTTGTCCGTTTGATTTTTCGCCTGTTTCTGGACGGGAAAAACCGCAACCAAATCGCCGTATATCTGACGCAGGCGCAAATCCCAACGCCCACATTCTACATGAAAGAGCGCGGGCGGGGAACGTGCAAAAACAGGGCGCTCAATGAGGATAACCGTTACAAGTGGAACAAAGCCACTTTGACCCATATCCTTACACGGCAGGAGTATTGCGGCGATGTAGTCAACTTCAAGACTACAAAGCATTTCCGGGACAAGCGGAACCACTATGTAGACCGGAGCCAATGGCAGATAACCGAAAATGTGCATGAGCCGATTATTGACCGCACCGACTTTGAAACCGTACAGCGGATTTTGGAAAATGCGCCCGTCAAACGCCCCAACGGGGACGGGGAAATCCACCCTTTGTCGGGCTTGCTTTTCTGTAAGGATTGCGGCGCAAAAATGCAC
>VSOA01000043.1 GCA_009774585.1 Lachnospiraceae bacterium | reverse complement strand
CGTCAGATGTGTATTAGACACAGATGTGATGCCGCATCTTTTCTTCTTCATAACTAATCGCCCCAATACTTGTTCCGATAATTACTTCTTCGTCCACTGTGTTCCGTTGCTCGTACAGGTCCATGTACCGAATATCTGACCGGAATTATACCCGTTTACTAATTTAAGTGTGTAGGTATCGGTACTTATATCATAAGTATATTCCTTCTTAATGCCTCCCCATGAGTTCTGTCCATTTTCTCCATATATATCTGTTTTATTGAAGTACTGCGTAACGGATTCACTATAACTATCTGAGAAACTCGGGAATCCGCTCTCAGACGGAAGCGGAGCTTCCATCATACACATACTACTGTTGTACATAAATTCAATCCGCGTTCCCCAGACTGCAGTATCTACTCCGGTATTGCTGCCCGCAGCAGTCTGATTCCATTTACTTCCATCCCAGCTGAACGTACCATAATTATACACAACCTTTTTGTGCGGATTATTCGTCAGATTCTCCATGATGAGTTCTATCGTATAATTGCCGCCCGGTTTGGTACAGTTCACGATACATTTCTCGATCAATGCACTGCTACTGCCGTCTTTGCTGAAAGATATTAATTTCCAGTTGTTAAGTGTACTGTTATTATCAAACGCTCCCACCGGGAAATCCGCATCCGACGGTATCGGGAAGTAGGCCTCATACTGCTTATTGTCTTTCGTAAACTCCAGATTTGTCTGAACATTCTCTATCTTCGTCTCTTCTAATCCCACTCTAGTCCAGTCAAGCTGTCCCATACTCGCTTCATACTTACCATAAATATGGGTAGTAACCTGTCTACCGTTAATCTCTATAGATGAAAGCGTAATCCGGTACTTATCATTCCCCAGATATTCACAAGTAACCGTAACATTATCTATATTGGCACGCCACTGTCCATCTTTGGAATAAGATGTGAAATTATAAGTGATTTCCTGCTTTTCGCCGCTCCTTAAGTCAAACGGGAACGCTCTGTCCGAAGGAACCGGGAAATTTGTCCATCGTTCCTCTCCACTCACATCCGGCAGGCGGAGATTTAATCCCATGTCAATTTTCAGGTTAATAGCACAATCCCATTGCTTATAGTAGTAGGTATTATAATCCCCGGGCACATTCTTATAGATAACATTGTCACCCGTATAAGAGCCGGGTCTGATATCCCGAATATTTGCATAAACAAATCCGGGCACAATATGATACATTCCGCATGCTTCCTGCATCTCCTGTGCATTGCTGTTTGTCAGATTCTTTACCGTCGGGTCTCCGCCTGGCTGAAATTCAATCTTTCCGAAACGGTTATATCCGGTGTAATTTCCCTTATCATTAAAATTCCCATCACCGCCCGGCGATATCGGAAGCGCTTCACTCCTTGTCGTTCCGTTACGGTTATCCGCATACTCTTCCGTATCATGACCATAACCGTAAACTCTCTTCCAGCGACCGTTTTCGTCCTCCTTGTACACCGTAAATCTGATGTTATTAAGAACCGCCTCTCTCCATACGTTAATTGCACCGGCATCAGCAATATTGATCATTCCATTTAACGGATTACCGTTTGGATTTGTCAAAAATGAGAAATGTTCAAAGCTTTCTTTCTCATCGTTCGGATATGTTACACCGTTAATTGTCACGGCTACGGAAGGCTGATCCAAAATACCATAGTATTGTTCATCCGCATCAAACATGGTTCCGATATATTTTCCATCACTATCAAGATTAGCCGGATTCAGGTATTCCGCCGCAATTTCCTCCTTCGAAGCTTCCTCTCTGCTTCCTTTTGGTCTCGGGTCGAGTACTTGGAAATAAATCTCATAAGACTTCCTATGGTCTAATCCGAACGCATCCGGGGAAAATCGTTCGTTGGCGCCCTCTGTAAAATAAACCATTACATAGTCATTCTGATATCCGCTCGTCCCTGCCTCCCTGACGCGGACACAGAAAACGTAACGACCGTGGTCCGTTCTTAAGGACGTACGCATATAGTCAAAGACACCCGGATCGTTGTCCGTACCGAATTTCAGTTCCGAACCGATAAACTTCGCGCCACTGCCGCCTTCCGTCACCCGGAGCACCAGTGTTCCCTTCACTTCCCCGTAAAGCTTACGAAGTGACAGATCCGAGGTCGCCTCTATCTCAATTTCGTCTCCTTTTTTGGCTGATGACTCTATCTTAACCTCCGCTTCCCCGGTGTCTGATGTCACGATAGAAGCAGGACCTCTTACGATTCTCCATCTTGTTGCCGCAAGGTCATGATCCTTCGTCTCATCGTCCGTCAGACAGGAGTGCGCTTCACAGGATCTTCCCAACATATATCCCACAGCACTGCCGTTTACCGTAACGGTTTCTCCTGCTTTAATGGTCGTCGCCGCGCAGCTTAAATCAACGCTGTTCACACGTTTGACATTGACTTTAACTGTCTTTGCCACCTTATTATTCTGATTCGCATACTCTTCGTTCACGCGGGAAACTCTCACCAGAAAAGTCTTGCGTGTTTCATTCGTTCCAATTGTCAACTGACCATCCGCCGATACGGAAGACGTTGACGTACCCGTATCCACCAGTTCCCACTTAACCGCCTGATCGTCGGAAGTGGTATCTATCTGCGTCTTATCCATCAGGTTGAAACTGTCTCCCGGCTCCAGCACGATATCTCTCACCGTCGTAATCGTGAACTCGTTTGCCTTCTTCATCGGCTCAATATCAATCTTATTAAGCGCAATCCGGTTTCGCACAGTAACGTTATTGGACGTCGTATACTCTTTATTACCGTTCTGGAACGTCATAGAAATCATAACTACCCTATTTTCTTCAAACTGGGAAATATCAATGTGCAGTTCTTTGACATGCTGGGCAAGAATTGCCCTATTGGCATCGTCAAACACCGGCTCTGTATGCGTATCGTCTATTACTGTATCACTCGTGTTGAAATAAATCGTCTCCGAGTCTTTGCTCCACTCGAAACGATAACTGTCATTGTCATTATTGCTGCCTTTTTTATTTACCACTACGAGTATCTTCTCATCCGGTTCACTGCTGAACTCGGAATCTTTCAGAACCAGTTCCGTCCCGTTGCCGTAGCTGATGCTATCCGTAGTATCAATAATGACGTCGGAAATCTGATTTAAGGCAAGCTGCGCCTCCTGCTGCAGCATTATGTCCGTATTTGCCGATGTATAACTTCTGGAACCCACCACAATGAAACCACAGACGGCCAGCGTCACAATCGCCAGAATGGCTATCGCTATGATCAATTCCACCAATGTAAAACCCTTATGATCTTTTCTCATAGTACTGTGATTCCTTTCTGTCTGCCTACTATGGAGCTGTAATTAACTCCTTAGTAACCTTGCCCGTCAACTTCTCCAAATGAATCTGATAGTTCTTACTTCCGCCGCGTACATAAAAGTCCCATACCTGCGCTCCGGTATCATCATAAATTTCAACGGTTGAAAACGAACCGGAACTTCTTTCAAAACCAATCTCCCACATACCGCTTTCTAAAGTAGGCACTCCGCTCCCGCTCTTCTGTGGCAGATCGTCCGCACCGTCTGCTGTTCCGACCATGCACCTTCTGGCGCCAATCTTTTCTGCGCCGTTTACCGCTGTCCAATCCGCAGTGGCTGACTCTCTCGTCTGCAGTTCGCTGAATATCGTTCCAGTATCATCCCTGTAGAGGAGCAGTCTTACATTCCCCTGCCCTGCGCTCATCGTCGCGATCTTGCATTCCGCTATCGCGCCCATAATATCATTCGCACAGGTTCTGGCATTGGCGCTGAAAACAAGCCCGACGGACAACGCCGCCGTCGTGACAACCGCCGCTATGATTGCAATGACAATGATTAATTCCACTATAGAAAAACCACTGTTATTTTTCTCCATTCTGCGCATCTGCCTCTATCCTCTCCATCGCTGTTTCTTAATAGATTGCTGCAAAATCACCTATTTCTTAATCCAGTTCTCATACCTTACAATCTCGGAATAATCAATGTTGAGATTACCGGATTCATCCACATCAGCCTCTTCATAACCGCTCTTAATCATTCCCGAACCGTTGCAGAGAATGTTTGACGGAACGTTAACGTCCCCCGTAACCTCAGACTTTGCCTGAAGAACGGCATACACGCCCTCGCCGTCTTTCTTGATGGTGGCATTATTTGAGACGGTAATCTTACCGCTTGCGATAATCAGTCCTTGGAAATCTTTAGTCACTTCCACGTCTCCTATTGCCACTACAAGCCTTAACTTGGAATCTGTCACCCGGTATACGCTGCCCGGCTCTTTCCTGCTGTCAACCAGCACTGCCTTCAAAATACCCGCGCCTTCGCCGCTCGCAAATTCCACTTTGCCGTGATTATCATCGAGATAATCCTGCAGTCCCTCTGTACTCTCAGGATCTGTCGGATTGGTGGTAAGCTTAACCAGATTCTCAAACACGTTGTCCTCCGTGCCCGGATCCTCCTCCAATAAGTTCCTTGTAAGATTCTCATAACTGTTAATGATATCGTTCGGATTCTTCAACTCGCTCTCATCGACTTCCGTCTTCTCTATATTGTCAGATACCTCTTCATAATCCCCGGTTTCTCCTGCCGGCGGATTTCCTTCTTCACCTTCATCGCCTTCCGATGGATTATTCTCGACGCTGGACAGAAGTCTGACAATATTCTGCCCATCCGGGGAGGTCATGATCGCATCTCCGTTTCCTGCATCCGTAGCGGACACCATGCTGTTACCTACCACCGTATATCCCTGCACATTGCCTTTGAGTCTGATGCCTCCTGAAACGTACTGATTAAAGTAATTGTCCAGACTCGCCTTATTGCTGTTGACATTATAGTACTGCGTAAAATATTTCTCTGCATTGTCGCTGTCCATCACCAGATACAGATACACCTGTTCTTTCTCCGGTTTATAAAGGAATCTAACGCCCGAACCGCTCGCAACCGCCTTCTGGTTCAATGCTGTTATCACTGCAACCGGATTTGTCAAATCTACCGCTCCCAAATCAGTCGCCTTGATATCCGGTATCCCGTAGTTGCTCAGCTTCCCGCCGCCTAACTTCGACACTTCTCTGGTCGCATCCACAATCCGGAACACTTCCGCATCATCGACATCAGCGCTGCCGTCTCCGCCCTCCGGTACGGATGTACCGCCTCCTGCTCCCGCCGTCTGATATTCAGAAAGGCTTTGCAACATTTCAGTCCATGTCTCGAAAGATACCGGATTCTGTCCCACCACCGGTTTACCGTCCAACGTACCCACACACTCCGGCGGAACGAGGTATGCAATCTGATTGCTCTTAACGGAAATGGACTCACCCATCAGTACATGAGGCATCCCGTTATCTTTCTCGTCATCTTTAGATAAGCTGATATACGCCCTTCCTGCAAGCTGCAAGGTGGTAAGCCCCGTCAAATCAACGGAAGTATTTTTCCCGTTAATCACAATAGCGCTGCTTGAGTTCGCCGGATTAACCCTCTGCAATTCCTTAACAACCTTGCCGTCGCTGTCCAGCACCACCTTACCATCGGCGTCAAGCTTCGGCACCTCTTCCTCGAGGGTCGTCTCATTCGTATTGCCGTATCCGTAATACTGTCCTGCCAGTGACACATTGCTGCCCTTACCGGACAACAATAAATCGTTTGCTATATACACTCTTCCTGAAACGTCCAAATGACTGCCATTTAACGCCAGTCCGTTCGCATAGACATTCGTCCGAAATCCTTTACTTCCCTGTGTTACATTTCTTATGATCAGTTCTGCGTCCTGATTGACCATGCTCGTAAATATCGGATCGTTACCGACAACAATATCCCCGCCCGATATAACATAAGACGCGTCTTCAATCATAACATGACTGCTTCTTGCTATCTGGATACCGCCCTTATTGTTCTCATCGACACCGCCGTAAATATTGCCCTTGACCGATACCGTATTCGCCGCCATCTCAATTCCTTCATCGCCAATCAGCACATAAGGGTACAGTCTGTCAATCGTACCCGCCTGCGTGAAACGGAGCTTCGGCACATCTATCGCAATATCCGTATTGATGATGGATAAATAGTCATTCGTATCATAATACTCAATGCATATATTCTGAAGCGACATGCTTCCGTAACCATTAACCGCATTTGCCTGTTTAAAAGTCGGTATAGCATCATCCCACGCATCTCCCGGATTGCCATTCACAATATATCCGTCATGATTAGGATCTGTCGTAATCCACCACTCCGAATCCACGAAACTTTTGAGTTTATTCTTATCATACTGCCCCGCAGGACATGCCGGCGTAACAAACTTACTCTCAACTGCCGCAATATACGCCGTAATGAAATAACTCTCACGGTTCGCGTCCGTACCCAGTGCATCCCAATTGCTCACCACTTCCTGATATGCCTCGTTGAGCGCCTTAGACACTTCACGTTTCACGCCTGCCTCAATCTGTTCCACGACTGTCTCCGCAGAATAGAAACTGTTCTTCACCTTCAAATCATTGATTTTAATGCGGTAATTGAGATAAGACGCCCAAAGAATTGTAGTCGCCAGTATGCCGATTAACGCCATGGCAATAATCACGATGACAATCGCCGAACCCCTGTCATCCCTTTTATTCAATTTGTCTCGAAGCAGATTCCCTTCCTTGCATGGCTTTTTCATAGGCTTTTTCATTCCTTTTTACTGATTCATATTCGTAATCGTGGCAAGCCGGTGCACTTCATCATTATCTTCAAAGTTACTTTCCGTAAAATGCTTCGCTGCCCCGGTCTCATAGACTGTAATCTCTACATCATATATAATATTTGTCACTTTATTACTTGTTGTGTTGCCTGAAAAAGTGCATTGATCCACGTGATGAGCAATATTTGCATTATATGTATACATTACGCCGCCAATCGTGTCCCTCTTGCCCGTGGACGCATTCTTAATCATATTGGTGTCCGCATTAGTTCTGAAAATCAGATTGCCGTCCATCGAAGTATCCGCCCCCACATTGACAAGCGCACGGTAAGCAGTTTCTTTCGACCATAACTCTGTATCCGTCAGATCAGGCGCAATCACATTTGCATCTACATCAACAGTCGACCGTATCTGCTTCGCCAATGTTATGCTTTTCAACAACGGGTGTTCTTTATCACACAGCTTCGCAGCGTCATTAATCGTAAACTGAATGTTGTCTACCAAACCTGATTTGTAGATAGGATAGTAGAACAGATAAAAATTGCCGCTTGAAAAGGTACGGGTGACATCTACTACCTTACCGCCTTCCGAACCGTCATAACCATTGCTCGTGTAAGTATAGGTATGCCCTCCGTATGTGTAACTACAGTCATATGTAAAATTAATTGTAGCTTTACACCTCTCGTCGCCGCCGTCTTCCAACACAATCTCTATCGTTCGCTTCGTGATAATATCTTCCAGTTTCAAATCATCCCAATCATCCGGAAGCGTCCCGCCGGCTGCCGTAATATCATCTTCTATCTGCGGTTTTACGTCTTTGAGGACAGCTTCGTTCAGTTTCTTGCTCTCATGGTAGCTGCTGTCCGTCTTCATCGCTTCCTCATCACCGCCGCCGCTTACTTCCGCTACACTTCCGATCTCAGCGTAAAACTTACCGTTAAATTCATTGTCATGCCCTGTAGCACCGGGGTTACTAGGTGTTCCACTTTCATCCATCTTTCTGGAATTGGCCCCATAAGCAGACGCATCCAATCTGATCAGTGCATCGTACTCTCCGCCCTGCATCTTGAGATTCTCAATACCGAAATAGTATATTTCATCGCCCTCAACATGTCCGTCCATATGCTCTGTCAAGTCCCTGACGCCGCCTTGAATCATACTGCTGTTCACGATATAGAATCCGTCCGACGGATAATGAAAACTGTCTCCACTCATACCTTCCGGCGGTTCAAACTGCGTACTCACTTCCTCCAGCGTATATGCCTTAAGCCCTTCCATAATGTCCTGTGCCACCGTAGTCGCACGCAGCGTCTGTCTGGATTTCACGTTAATTCTTGTGGAAGTGACGAACATATGTAACAGGGGCACAACAATAATCGCAAGAATTGTCACCGCAATTAACAATTCCACCAATGAAAAGCCTGCGTCAGGGTTCTCTTGATACTTTCTATTCAGTTGTCCACTACGCACGTTATGCTTCATAAGCCGCTCCGTCATTTTATCGCCGTCTTATTGAACTATCTGCTAAACTTCCTTATTAAACTGTCATTTTCCGCCTATTACTTTAATCTTCTTCCTCAGCTTCCTCATCGTCTTCATCAGCCTCGTCGTCCGCATCAGCGTCATTATTCTCTATGTCATCCAATCCACGCTCACCATAGAGCTCAATGGATCCGAAAATATTATCCGTACCTAACAGAACCGATGAAAAGTTCGGAACCACATATTCCTTGCCTTCCTGTCCGGGAATACAGTACATGTCAATACTGGTCGTACCTGTCAGAAGCCCCGTGGACTCGTCATATGCCACCGTCAGGTTATCGATGCTCATTCTGTTATCCTGCACGCTGATGTTTTTAATGCCTCTCTTCAGCCCTTCATAGGACACGAGATAATTAATCGTCACATTGCGCGACATCAAAACAGACGGCATATTCTCGGTGCCAACCCCATTGCCGTTCGGATCCGCATCAGAAGCCGAAACGTCGTCGCTGATTCCTTCTTGTGCCTCATACTCTTCTATCTCGTCAATTTCGTATGTATGTTCCACATCTTCTTCCTCACCCTGCAGAACAACAGGCTCACATGCGCTGATGCTGATACTGTTTATTAACATCGGAGCAATCAATTCCTGATTAATTGCCAGCAGAATGCTGTCCTCTTCTCTGACATCTACCGGAAATTCCTTGAAAATCGCATCCATTTCCCGATTCATACTCTCCGTCTCTGCAATATAGGAATCCTTATTCTGCATCTTGGAACTCAAATCATTGATCCTAGCCTGCAGTTCCATATTCTCCTGTTCCAAAGCATCTGACTTCTCCATAGTCGGCTGAAATACGAAGAAATAGGAGCAGACTGCCGCCAAAATCCCAAGGAAGCCTACAAGAAGTAATATATCTCTCTTAGAAACTTTCATGTTCTTATCCCCCCTACTCTTCCGTATTCACTGTATCGTCTGCGCCGGCGTCAACAGCACCCGAATCGTCTGCACCCAGCGTCTCATCGTCCGTATCGCTCAAAGAAGGCGCATGTACGTCTCTGTAAATTGCCGCCACTGAGAAATTGACGGAAATCGTCCCTGCTTCCTCATCAATCTCCTCTACCACGGAGTTGACTGTCACACTGGTAGGAATCAGACTATCAAAAGACCTAAGCTGTTCAACAGCTGCTGCCGCCTCACTCTTACTGCTCACATCCATATTGATTGCCACACCGTCTATCGTGCTCGTAAAGGACACTACATGAACATTGCTTGGCATTTTGCTCTCAAGTTCTTCCAGAAACTCTACGAGTTCTTCATTCCTGTTTTCCGTCTGACCATACATCGTTTTAACTATATTATAAGACGCCAGAGTCGCCGTATATTCATTATAAATAGGAATAATATCTTCTAGTTCGGAATTCTGCGCTCTTAATTCCATATTCTGTTTTTCTAATCCCATGTAACGCAGAATAGAAACTGCCGCCAGTGCAATTGCAATAACAAGTCCCAAGCCCAAAATGGTATAGGCGATCGGCGCCGGGTTGATTCCGCCCTTGCCTCCTCCCGCCTTTTCTTTTCCCTTAGACTTCTCTGCATCTTTCTTAAAGCCAAGAGGCGCCGCTGCAGCGCCTACGCAGGCAACATATTCGCCGTAATACTGTGTTCTGAAGTTTTTCTCCAGATTCCATCCCTGTATCTGGCGCAATACCTCTACCGGAAGATTCAAATCTTTCGAAAGCAGTTCCGCCAAGCCTTTAATATTGGCGCCGAGACCCGTAATATAAACCACTTCAACAGATGCATCTGTGTTGTGGGATGTATAATAGTCCACTACTCTGCCGATACCTGATGTGAGCGGCGCAATCGCCTCCACCATCTCGGGCGAACCGATACAATCGTTCATCGACACGACTTCCATTGCCGCCTGAACCGAATCAGCCTCAGCCCATCTAGCGGAATCGATAACCGTTTGTATCGCTTCTTCCGCTCCGTATGCCACATTCCGGACAAATGCCAATCTGCCCTCACGAATCGCCATTACAAGCGACGAACGCTCGTCAATCTTAATCACCAGACTTGTACCCTGCGGATGTTTGTCTTTTGCCACCTGAAATACACTGTTACCGGCATAGTCGATTGCAGCAATCTCCAGCTTCAGTGCTTTCGCCAGATCATAATATCCGTTAAGAAGTGCACTCGGCGCCGCTAACACGAGCAGCTTATACTGCTGTGTGCTCTTCGGATCGCCCAGAACTCCCAGAATACTGTATGCAAGCTGATACTGGCTTAAATCTACCGGAAAATAGTCGGAAGCATTGGCATTCACCACATCCGCGATACGGTTTTCCTTAACATAAGGAATCGTAACCTCACGACTCGCGATCCTTCCCGAAGTGATGGTGAACACTACCTGCTTCGCCTTAATCTTTCTCTCTGCAAGCGCGTTTGTCAGCGCCTCTATGTATTCCGGCGTCGGCATCAGCACGCCGTCGTTTATGACACCTTCCACTGTCGGTATGGTAAAAGATCTGTATACCTTATGTGTTTTAGCCTTATAATCAACCTCGCAGACCCTTGTCAACGAGTAGCCAATCTCTATACTGATCGCTTTAGCCGCCATTAATCATAGTCTCCTTTCGACTTTCCCAGTGTATTTTATAAAAAGTAAATTTGCTTCGCAAATTTACTTTACGAGATTCGCTTCGCGAACTCGAAAAGACGGAGCAATTTTCTATGATATAAAAAAGCTTCGCAAAATGTAAAAATCTTCTATATATAAAGAGCACGCTTACGCATATGCTTCCTATTTTCCCGTTAAAATTGTCCAAGATACCAAGTAAGCATCTGATTGCCCCACATTGCCGCGATAAAAACTCCCGCAGAAAGATATGGTCCCATTGCAAGCACATGGTCTTCATTGCTCACCTTCATGCGAATCACATGAATAAATGCACCTAAAATGCAGCCTAATAAAAATGCAATAATAATCAGTTTCCATCCAAGAAATAATCCGCAGGCTGCCATCAGCTTCACATCACCACCACCGATTGCCCGTCCTTTGGAGGCATAATATAAAATTGCAAGTACCGCACTGACGGCTAAGAAGCCGATCAGGTAGCTAAGGATATTATGATAATCCAATGCTGCCCGTATCAGCCCCAGCGCCAGTATAAACAGATTGATTCCAAATGGAATCTCATAAGTTCTAAAGTCAATCACGCTCAATACAAGAAGCGCTGATGTCAGTAAACAGTAGAGTAGGGAGTCTACGTTTACCCCATGAATGCATACGATCATCACGTATAAGATTCCGTTCACCGCCTCAATCAGAGGATACTGGACGGAGAGCTTCGCCCCACAAAAACGACACTTTCCCCGCAAAAACAAATAACTAAACAGTGGAAACATATCATACCACTTCAGATTCCCACCGCACGACATACAGTGCGATCTCGTCTTTACGATATCTTCATGCTCCGGAATACGATAAATACAGACGTTTAAAAAGCTTCCGATTACGATTCCGAAGAAAAATATAATGATGTAAAATATAATGTCTACGAGCATGATTTGTGTCCTTTGTAGGGGGAATTTAATTGAATTTTGAAAATAGCGAAACGGAAGAACATGCCGTACAGCAAGAGGAATTGCATGTAGGGGCACGCTTCCGTTTGGCTAAATTATGTCACACTTATGTAGGTTTGGTGTGAGTGGTTAGGGATTAGCTGGTGGATTAGCTGGTGTGCCACTGCCAATCTTCTTACCTGCCATAGCATCTTTGAAGTTCTGGGAAGCATTAGTTGTTCCACCAGCGCTATATTCAAACTTGACACTGCCACCGCTTTCTACTGTCACATCAATAATATATGATGTCCATGCTGTCTTGCTTACGCAAGTAGTAGCTAAAGATGCACTTGTTCCGCTACCTGTCACATCAAATCCTGCTTCCGAAAAAGCTTTATCCAAATTATTTACACCCGTAGTCCATGTTGTTTTAGTACCATCCACCGTAATTTTCGCAGTGCCTACTGACAATACATCTCCTGTTGCCACATCCGGATCTGCCGCATATACTTGGATTGCCGTTACAATCTCTGTTGCATTCGTTACATCTGTTGAGTTTCTTGACTTCTCAACATATTTCAAATACTGAGGTGCAAGAACAACAATCAAAACTGCCATAATCGCAATAACGATGATCAACTCGACAAGGGAAAAACCTTTGTTATTCATTTTTTTCATTTCTCTTTCTCCTTTTCCTCTCAATTTGTTATGTTTGTTCCGGATATTCCCTGATACCCGTATCTTAAACACGCCAGCTCCCCTACACACTGTCATGTTCAATTCTTATGTTTCCGCCAGCTTACAGATTATCCAATGCCGCATACAAATTAACCATAGGCGCCATAACCGCGCCAATCAGCACACCGACAATGCATGCCAGTACAATGATAATCATCGGCTCCATCGCCGCCATCAAAGACTGCACTGCCATCTCCACTTCTTCTTCATAATAATCTGCCAACTTATTCAACATCTCTTCAGTCGAACCGGCTTCCTCACCGATACGAATCATATGGTATACCATCGGTGGAAATAATCCACTAGTCTGCAATGGCTGGGATAACGGCACACCAATCATGATTTGCTCTACGGATTCTTTTAACGCCTCTTTAAACCAGATATTTCCCATCGTATCCGCTACAATATCAACTGCTTCAATCAGCGGCACACCTGCTGTCAAAAGAGTGCTCAATGTTCTTGCCATCTGCGCAGAAGCAGATTTCACTACCATGTTCTTAATCGCCGGAATCTTAAGAGCCAGCTTACCTACCACGTGTTTACCGGAATTTGTTTTTGCCCATGTTTTAACTGCAAACACTGTTATCGCCACTACCGGAACAATGATAAACCAGTAATTTTGTATAAAGGTACTCATTGCCACGACTGCTTTTGTAATAGCCGGTAGTTCTGTTCCCAACTCTTCAAACATATCCATGTATCGCGGAATAACGAACACCAGCATAACGATAACAACTGCTACCGCTACGCAAGCCACCACAATCGGATATATCATGGCTTTCTTAATAAGAGCCTGCGTCTTTGCCGACTTCTCAAACTGGATTGCCATACGTTCCATGGCTGTCTCCAAACTACCAGAAGCCTCGCCCGCCCTTGCCATCTGTACTAACAGTTCAGGAAATACATTGTCATGCCTTGCCAACGAATCCGCGAAACTCTCACCTTTCTCTACGTTGGCGCGCACTGCCTGCAATGCTTTCTGCATCTTCACATTCTCTGTCTGTTCCGCCAGCATGTTGAGCGTCTGTATAATCGTGACACCCGCTCTGGTGATACTGGCAAACTGCCTACAGAACACTGCCAAATCTCTCGGTGTCGGCTTACCGCCGAAGTCAATACTGATATCCTTAGTCAAGGCGTTCTGCTCTGTGATATCCAGAACAATCATGCCTTGATTCTTCAATTCTCTTGTTACCTGTTCTTTACTGTCAGCATCCCTGCTGCCCTTGGTTTCTTTACCACTCTTATCTATTGCGACATAGCCCCATGTTGCCATGGCATACCCTCCGTGTACTCCCCTATCCATACCGCTATATATATTATATGTACGCCAAAGCCCATCAGCGATAGACCATCCTATTGCTCGTCCCATTTATCATATCGGTACTTTATGACTATTATCATACCACTTTATGTCATAAAATGCAAATATCGTTGAAATTTTTGCATATTTTTTTATATTTTTGGGCAATCTATACAAAATATTGTGGTTGTATATGACCACAATACGCCTATGATGTATATTTATATATTTTTGTACTGAATAAATAAACGACAAAAGCAGACTGCGCTCAGCAATTTTTGCGCAATCTGCCTAATATCTCTTTACTATGTCTGCCCCCTGCTTTCTACAAACCAAACTCCCGAAACAATTCTTCCTGATATTCCTTGTCTTCCAAAGAACGCCTCATGTCTTCCTCGCGCCCTTTCTCTATAAGAACCCGTATCAAGTTGTTAAGTTTGTTTACTCCTTCCTGCCTGCATTTCTTTGCAAAATAAGTTGTATAGTACTCCCCCATTATCGTCTCTCCTCCTTCATCTTGTTTCTGCTGCGCTTCTGTCAACATGTCAAGTAATTCTTCTTCTCCCGTCAAAGCGTATAGCAGCCGCAACATCGGTCCGATATGTCTTATTACCTGTCCTGTCGGCTTATACGACTCACCTTCCGCCAGATAATCCACCACAATACGCATGTCGCTCTGAAACCGCTGTCTGATTTCTTCCGGCAGGTGTGCCATCGGATAGAGATGAAGTTTGATATTATCCACATACTTCCTGACTTTCGGATTATTAAGCCCATCTGTAAATAGCCCGTACATATCCGTATGCGGCTTCCATTCTTTATCACCCCAATAGAGCACCAGAATCACTACCGGATAGATCTGTTCGTCTTCATATTCATTTCGGTATATAGCGCCTTCATATCCCGCTTTGCGTAAAAGCAGACGATAGTTTTCACCTGACTCGTTTTCCAAAACATACTGTATTTTTATCTTCTTTTGTTCCATCTCGTATTTACTCACATCATGATACTGATTGCGAAGCGTTCCGAAATTCTCCTTCTCTGGTCCCTTTTCACTTTCTAAATTCGCTAATTCCACATCTTTGGTCTTGCTGTCGTCTATACTTGCATACAATGTCTCCGTAGGAGCCGCCTGCAACATTCCGGATGAAACTATTTGCTCACCCTCATAAATCAATGCATTAATAATATCTGCAAACACGTCCGGTCTGCTTTCCAGTTCTTTTGCCGTTAAATCTTTCTGTCCCATATATCCCCTTCCTTCATATTTGTGCAGGATATACGGACATTTCTCCAGACAGTCCTGCCTACATTCGTGAATAGCGGCAGAATCTGCCAACGAAAAATATAGCGGGCTGTGAAAGCCCGCTCGATGTTTTATGAACTTTCAAGATAATTATATAGAAAAGAATCCCAAAAGTCAATCTTTATTTTATATTAAAATAAACGGAATTTCGTTTATCCTTTAGATATCAAAGGACACTCTCATCATCTCCGGAACGGAAGTAATTCCTTCCAACACATACTTTGTTGCACTCATACGGAGCGTATTCATTCCTTCCTCCAAAGCCTTATTTTTGATATCTTCCGCGGAACCGTTCTTGCTGATTATCGTCTTAAGCGGCTGCGAGACTTCCATAATCTCATAGACGCCGATTCGTCCCTTAAACCCTGTGCCGTCACATCTTGGGCAGCCGCAAGGTTCATAGATTGTAATATCTTCATCCGGTTCTCTCATCAGAAGTTCCAAATCGTCTGCACTGGCCTTTTTGGCTTTCTTACAGTCCGGGCACAACCGACGCACAAGACGCTGTGCAATAACGCCAATCGTCGAATCAGCAATCAGATAAGGTTCGATTCCCATATCCGCAAGACGTGTGATCGTACTCGCCGCCGAATTCGTATGCAGGGTCGATACAACCAAGTGTCCTGTGATGGACGCCTGTACTGCGATAGACGCCGTCTCCTGATCTCGAATCTCACCGATCATAATGATATCCGGGTCCTGACGCAGGATAGAACGCAGCGCTGATGCAAATGTCAGATTTGCTTTATTATTAACCTGCACCTGATTGATTCCATCTATGTTTGCCTCCACAGGATCTTCTACTGTGATAATATTTACGTCTTCTTTATTCAACTCACTAAGCGCGGTATACAGTGTGGTTGACTTACCGCTTCCGGTAGGTCCGGTAACTAACAGAATACCGTGCGGATTCATCAGTATATGATCGAATTTCTTAAGTTCATCCGGTCTGAGTCCAAGTTGGCTCTTTTCCTTGGTAAGCGCATTCTTGGAAGTCAGACGCATAACGATTTTCTCACCGTACACCGTGGGCAGAATAGAAACACGGATATCATATTCGCGTCTGTCCACGATCTGCGTAATACGCCCGTCCTGCGGTTTTCTCTTCTCTGAGATATCCATACCGCCAATAATCTTGATACGTGCCACCATAGCAGGCAAAAGCCTCACGCTATAAGTCGCCTTCTCATACAAGGCGCCGTCGATACGGTAACGGATGCGCACCTGACGCTCCATGGGCTCTATATGAATATCGGAAGCTCGCTGTCTGACCGCCTGTTCTATCATGCCTTTGACAAGCTGTACGATAGGCGAGTTATTAACATCCTCGCTGTAGAGGTCTTCCTGCTCCATCATCTGGCTCTCTTTTTCTCTCGTGTATTCTTCCAGCGCAGAATTTACTTCCGCCTGACCGTAATACCTGTCAATTGCCAGCATAACGCTTCCTGTGGTAGCCACCACCGGCTCCACCTGCATATTGGTAATGATATTGATATCATCCAATGCCGCTATGTCCATAGGGTCTGCCATCGCCACACGCAGCATCATATTGTCCTGCGAGTACTCAAAAGGCAGCACCTTGTATTTCTTGAGCACATTGGCGGGCACCAGCTTCAGAATATCTTCTTCTATTTCTACGTTCTGCAGTTCGACCATATCGTATTGAAGCTGGTTACTAAGCGCTCTTGCAATATTTTCCTCCGTGACAAGCCCTTCGTCTACCAGTACTTCACCCAGCTTGCGTCCGGTTCCTTTCTGTCTTGAAAGCCCTTTCTCCAGATCGTCAATGGAAATAACTCCGCTATTTACGAGCACGTCGCCGAGACGCAGCTTTTTTCTGTTGATATCCATACCGTGTAACATCCCCTATTCTTTCTTTGGCACAAATCCGCCTCACATATATTTCATTTTATCATAAAACACAATATGTGGCAAAAAATATTCTACATTTTGCGCACATAATAACTCCCGCCAATCTGACCGGCATATCCCATCGCACACAACTGCAGAAGTTCATGACACAACTCCGGAATCGCCAGATAACAGTTGTATGTGTCCTCATATGTCTTATGGATCACATCCATGGACTTAGGCTGATAATCCAATATCTGCATAAGCTGTCCCTTCATCCCGTCAGGCATGAAGAACATCTGCTGTTCACAAGTTTCTTTTTTTGTAAACTCAGGATCTAATTCTTTCAATAAATCCTGCGGTGAAACAACAATCTCCGCTCCCTGCCTGATCAATCTGTTGCATCCCCGGCTGAGCGGATCCGTCGTCCTTCCCGGCAGCGCGTAGACTTCCCTTCCCTGCTCCAATGCCATATCCACGGTAATCAGCGTGCCGCTGCGCTCTTTGGCCTCAATTACAAGCACTGCGTCACACAGCCCGCTGATAATACGGTTCCTTGGTGGAAAAAGCACCGCCCTCGGCTCAATTCCCGGCGGATATTCGGAACAGACGCCTCCTTGTACAAGCAGCTGCTCGTATAGCGTTCTGTGCTCGGACGGATAACAGATATCCACACCGCACCCGAGTACTCCCAGAGAATAGCCGCCCGCCCTGAGCGCCGCCGTCTGCCCAATCCCGTCAATGCCCCTTGCCATACCGCTGATCACCTGTATACCCGCTTCCGCCAGCATCTTACCAAACTCCCTCGCCATACGATGACCATATTCCGAGCACTCTCTCGCCCCTATCACGGCAACCGACTTGCATTGGTCATCCGGCAGTTTCCCTGCATAATAGATGAGGCTCGGGGCATCAGGTATCGTCGCAAGCTTCTTAGGAAATCCTTCCTCTTCTACCGCAGTAAACTCTATTCCCCGCTCCGTCATCCGCTCATATTCGCCGATCACGTCATAACTGATTGCAGATGCTGTAATCTTCTGCACTTTCTTCTGATATCTGCCGCTCAGTTTCTCCTCCAGCAGCCCCTTTCTCGCCATCTCGTAGATTTCTTCTGCCGTTGCAAGTTGTCTCAATTCTCTGAACAATCTTCTGTTTCCCATGCCCATCGCCTGATACAGCCAATGTATATATGCTCTCTCTGAATCCTGTATCATCACTGAAACACCTCCATCTGTCTGTAACTGATTGCCTCCGCCAAATGATTTTCTTCGATTTCGCTGCATTCTTCCAAGTCAGCAATTGTCCGCGCCACTTTCAGTATCCGGTGATATCCTCTTGCGGAGAGTTTCATCGCGGTAAACATCTGCTCCATAAAGCGTTTCTCCTTGTCGCCCAGACTACAGAAGCGTTCCATATCGGCCGCCTTCATATCGGAATTAAACTTAAGACCTGTACCGCCAAATCTCTTAGTCTGTCTGTCCCTTGCTGCCAGAACACTTTCCCTGATCATGGCACTGCTTTCAACTCGTATTCTTTGAGCATGCGGAT
>VSOA01000420.1 GCA_009774585.1 Lachnospiraceae bacterium | reverse complement strand
ATATCAAAGGAGGTATTCTGACGCAAGCAGCAGGAGGTGGAGAAAAAGATCGCGGAGCTGGAACAGCAGATGATGCAGTACGGCGACGTGAAGCCCGCCACGGAGGCGGACGTAAACGGCAAGCTGGAGAACCTGCAGAAGCTCCTTTCGTGGTGTCTGATATTACCTCTGAATTGGAGAGTTAGCAAATGGTAAATACAGTAGATTTCTGAAAAGGTTTATGGTAGTATAAAAAATGGTCAACGATCCATCGTCTGATGGTGCTAACAGGTTATTACCGGACCAAAATTGTAAGTGCGATAGCATGAATGCTAAGGAGGACTTTGATATGGACAAAACTATTTGCGAACTCTTTGCAGGAGTTGGTGGCTTTCGTTTGGGATTTGAGAAGTTGAATTCCGGATGGAGTACTACTTGGTTTTCGCAGTGGGAACCGGGTGCGAAAACACAATGGGCACATGAGTGCTATGTATCACATTTCGGTGATTCTGAAGATTTAAAAGGCGAATTTCATACAGGTGAAGACATAAGCCTTATGGAGAAAACGCACATTCCTGATCACAATCTATTAGTCGGCGGATTTCCCTGTCAAGATTACAGCGTTGCTCATACCCTTGCTTCTTCGAAAGGAATCGAAGGAAAGAAGGGGGTTTTGTGGTGGCAGATTAGAGATACTATTATTGCTAAGAAGCCAGCCTTTTGTATCTTTGAGAATGTTGATAGATTGCTGAAATCACCTGCATCACAAAGGGGCAGAGATTTTGGTATTATTCTTGCCTGTTTAGCAGAATTGAACTATTCAGCCGAATGGAGGGTTGTAAACGCGGCCACATATGGAGCATCACAACGCCGAAGAAGAACGTTTATTTTCGCATACAGGAATTCCACGGACTATGGAAAGAGGATGGTAAACAAAAAGCCTGATAATCTTGTTATGTCAGAGGGGTTTATGGCAAAGTCGTTTCCAATTGTAGCGATGGGTGAAATGGCAACTATAGAACTGTCTAAGGACATTATTGATGTTTCTGATAATTTTTCATTTTCTTTTATGAATGCTGGATATATGACGAATGGTGTCGTATACACATTTAACATAACAGAAAAAGAAGAAAAACCGATTCTTTTAAAAGAAATCTTGCAATCAGATGTCGATAAGGATTTTTATATTTCTGAGGAGAAGATGTCTAAATGGGTTTATCTTAAAGGGGCAAAAAAGATACCAAGGAAAGCGGCTAATGGACACGAGTACATTTTTTCAGAAGGTCCGGTTGCTTTTCCAGATCCGTGGGATAGACCGGGACGTACAATGTTAACAAGTGAGTCAACACTAAATCGTAGTACCCATGTAGTTACAGATCCGGGAAGCGGGAAGTTGAGAATACTCACACCCGTTGAAGCAGAAAGGTTACAAGGTTTTGATGATGATTGGACGAACAGTGGTATGCCGCAAAGAATGAGATTTTTTTGTATGGGTAATGCATTGGTTGTTCCAATGGTTACAAGAATGGGAAAAGTTTTAGATGAGATTTTTGCAGGGGAAGGATAATGAAATGTCGGAACATATTTATGATAAGTTTGATTTGATTAATAGGTTTGATAGTATTCTTGGACTAACTTTAGAGAAAATTGACAACAAAAACTTTTTTGACCGAATAAAAGAATATTCACTGCAAAAGGGTGTTGCGGGATCTTTGATTGAACAATGTGTTTTGGGGTATGAACCGGACAGCAAACAGGAAGCGGACTTGATTGTCCGTGACGGAGAAAATGAGATTCGGACAGAATTAAAAACGACAGGAATCGTTATTTCAGAGAAACCAGTCGAACATTTTGTTGCAAAGGAGCCGATGTCAATCACTGCTGTAGGTATATATGATATTGCAGAACAAACTTTTGAGACTTCTCATTTTTGGGGGAAATTAGAGCATATGTTGATAGTATACTATCATTATGTGGCGAATCATCCGGTAGTGGCGTATGATTACAGAGTTTTCCCAATAAAAGGATACGAATTTCATGAATTCGATGAATTGGAAGTTGAGGCATTAAGACAAGATTGGGAAAATGTTAGATTTTTAGCAGAACGAATTGTAAATCATCATCCGGGAGAAAGAAACAAAGAATGGAAAGAAATTGTTAAACAAGAATATATTGATACACACGGAGAACTAAGAAGGGTTTTAAATTATATTGATTTAGCACCCAAGTTTCCACCCAGATTCCGCTTGAAAAAGCCGATTGTTTCTTCAATTGTTGCAAAACATTTTGGATACGAATTGGAACAACTGCCAGGCAGATATTCTACGATTTCCGATATAGATAAAAAATGCAGGGAATTGACAGAATTGTATTCTGGAGAATTGATAGGAAGTTTAGCAAGAAGATTTGATATATCGATTGTTTCAGAAAAAGGCATAGATAAAAAG
>VSOA01000419.1 GCA_009774585.1 Lachnospiraceae bacterium | reverse complement strand
AACTTCTTTTCCTGCACGATATTCAGTTGTCAATTTTCGGTTGGAATCTCATTCATTGAGATTCCGAGAAGTTATGATATGTGTTCTTTTTGTTGTTTCGGCGAGAAAAAAGGAAGGTGTTATAATGATGTCTTATACAGACTGATTGACGTCATATGCGGCAGGATTGCATGGTACCAGAAGCGAAATACGGAAAGTATGATCGTCGGTGTTAATATGCAGCGTGCCGCTATACTTATCCAATACATCTTTGACATTCCGCAGACCCGTGCCATAACTATAGTCTGAACGCTTCATGCCGGATGCGGCTTTCATGCTGTTGACAACTTCTATTAACAAGCATTTCTTGACCATATAGGCATGAACATGAATAAAGGGATTAAATTTTTCGGGTAGTTTTTTGCATGCTTCCAAAGCATTGTCCAGAAGATTGCCGAAGATAATACAAAGGTCAAAGTCGTCAATAGGGCATTCGGGGGGAACATGTACGCTGCATTCCCAGCGAATACAGTCTTCTTTGGCTTGCTGATGTTTGTAATATACAATTGCATCTACGATACGTTTACCGGTTAGGTCGTCGGCGTATTCTATATCGCCGAAATCTGCCATCTTATGCAGATAATCAGACAGTTTATCCCATTCGCAATTATCAATCAGCCTTTGCAGTCCGATCACATGATTCTTGAGATCATGGCGGAGCCGTTCCAAATTCCGGTACTGCTCTTCCAGCATTTGATAGAAGGCAGCCTGCGAGCGGTACTGCTCCTTTTTCTTCTGTTCAATATCAATTCTGTCCATACCGAACAGATAGAAGGATAAACCGCACATACAGAGCAAAGCCAGAATGCATATACCGACATGACTAAAAATTTGATTATAATACAGGTTAAGATGATCGCTGCCACGAAACAGAATGCCGTGGCTGGCGCCGATACTGACAAAGTTCCATAAGACAATGACGCCAATGAAGGGTATGGACAGCATATTGTACCATCGGTGGAGACGTCCGGTAAAGAAATTTGTCATGTGTTTGCTCAAAAAGGATATACACCGGATGGTGCCGGCAAATACAAGGCATTCGGTCAGACAATCCAAAATCCGGCTGATAAAAGGGGTTAATTCTACGTGCAAAGCATGCGGTATAATGAGAAGCAATATACAAAGGAATGATCCTATAAAATTCTGGAGAAGTAAGGATGTGGCAAGAAGAATGGAGGCCGCCAATATCTTTTGATTCGTTCCTGCGCGATACAACACAACAGTCCAAAGGATAAACAATCCCTGCGAGAAAAAAGGAATCAAAGATCCGACAGGATAAGGAAGCATACCGGATAGCCCGATCATATTAATTATAAAAGAGACGATTAGAAAGACAATTGGGGGAAACAGAAGGAGAAATTTTTTGTGCCGGTCAGTATAGGCAAAATGGCGGATACAAAAGCGGTGCGCAACTATGATAAAACCTATATTGTATAATAGAAATAACGTTGATTGAAACAAGAATAGCCATATTTGGTTCATAATGCCGTAATGCCTCCGTTTTTACGCATATATTCTAAGATCGCCGTACAGAACGATTCATATCTGCGTTTAGCAATTAAGATTTTCTCACCGTTATCAAGAATTGCTTCTGTCTTATTATAAACGTCTACATATTTGAGATTAAGCAGATAGCTTTTGTGACAGCGAAAGAAATCTTTATCCGATAACATGTTTTCCAACGTACCGATTTGCTCATACCATGAGAAAGCAGGATTTTTGCCGTGCGCTTCGATGAGTCTGCCGCGGATTTCAAAATATCTGATTTCATCCAGAAAAAGTTTTCTGGTTTGGCGGTCTTTGGAGACGATTATATAATCTTCAGAATGACGGCTTGCCTTAGAGACGCATCTTAGAAGCGTACGGCGAAGTTTTTGCTCATCAATCGGCTTTAGGAGATATTCAAACGCCTCAAAGGCAAAAGTATCGAAGACATATTGTCTGCTGGAAGATACGAAGATCAGAATTTTATCAAACATATTTTGTCGAAATAATTCTGCAGTTTTCATGCCGTCTATATCACGCATCATAATATCAAGGAAAATAATGTCAAAGTGTTCCTGCGCTTGCAATAACTGACGGCCGCTGTTATATTGTTTTATTATGTGCGGAATATTTAGTTGTTCCAATATCGTCTGAATTTGTTTGCTCAGATGAAGACATTCTCTTATTTCATCATCGCAGACGGCAATCATGAACATATAAGTCACCTGCATTTTCATGAGTTGTGGTATTGATGTATTGCAGTTTATTTTTCTTTGTGTTAATTATATCGGATTAAATAATGAAAAATCTTTGGATGAAGTTCCAAGCGGCAGTTTTGATGGAATGAGCGGGAAAAATGAAGGCTTAAGAAGCATTTGAGAATTTCTTGAGATTTATATGGTATTATAT
>VSOA01000418.1 GCA_009774585.1 Lachnospiraceae bacterium | reverse complement strand
CCGTGTAATGGATTGTATATTTACCCATCGACGACTGTACATTCAAATGCTTGCCGCCCTTTGCAATATACACGGTGCCCGCTTCGAGCGTGTCTCCTTCCGCCGCTTCTTTCACGCGAATCTCACTCAAGGAATCAAGACGTTCGGCTAAAGATGCGGTAAAACCTGCTGGCATATGCTGCACAACTACTACCGGTGCCTTCAAATTCTTCGGCAGTCTCGGAATCACCGACTGTAACGCTTTCGGTCCGCCGGTAGAGCTTGCCAATGCCACAACTTTATTGCCGCTTACCGAAGATGTATGCCTGCTGACCAGCTCGACGACTTTCTTAGAAGTCTTCACTTCTTCCATTGAAAAGGTCTTGCCGAATACGGGCGCTCTGGAATCCGCCACCACTGCCAGAATACTGAGCATTTCATCTTTAAACACTTCGTTCCGACAGTCCATGGCATTGTTGGGTTTGTGAACAAAATCAAGCGCGCCCAATTCCAATGCATCCAGAGTTGTCTTGGCGCCTTCCCTTGTATCGGTACTTGCCATCATGACTTTTGCTGAAATCTTACGTTTATTCAGTTCTTTCAACAGCTCTAAGCCGTTCATCTGCGGCATGTTGACATCCAACACCACCGCATCATATGTTTTCCGGCTCAAAAGATCTAATGCTTCCAGACCGTTAACAGCTCGATCCTGTACTTCAAATCGATTGTCGCTGTTAATTATATCACACAATACTCTTCTCATGAGTGCAGAGTCGTCAACAACTAATATTTTTTTCATTGCTTTATGCCTCCTCGCCTATGTTATTCACCTTTTTGATTTTTTAATGTTTTACGCTCCTCATCAAAGATATATTTAATAATTTCCTCTCTCTCCGTTGCATCCACGTTCACATATTGTACACGATGCTCAAATACACCTTTACGATTCTCAAGTTCTCTGACACTCAGCACTTTACCCACAAGATTATATTCCTTGTTCTCTCCATTAATCATCAAATGATATTTGCACAGAATCAGGCTCTGGACTTCGTACGCGTAATTTGCCACAAATCTGAGACCACCTCCGCTGATATCCACAATAACGCTGCTCTTAAGCGGCAGCTGCGGGATAAGCAGTTCTTCCTTCTTCCCTGCCAGAGCCATTTCTTCTTTCTCCAAGGCTCTCGAATTCATCTCCAATGCACAGCTGAAACGGTAATACTCTCTTCGCTGATGTTTGCGCAGATTACTGATCAGATCAAGCACCAATACATACATACTGTTATTCTTATACCGGTCCACCACTCTTGCATAACATTGATACAAGCCGTTATCCATATAAAAATACAAATCGTATTCTCCGTCTACCGGCAATAAAATTAATTTTGTCTTTTCCATAGGCATGGATATTTCTATCCTATCCTCCGAAAGAATATCTATCACTTTACTTTGATAGTTTTTGCGTTCTTCGTTGACAGACTTCCGACTATCTTTGCGGCGGTCTATTGCCTGTAAATCTACACGGCACCCCGGAACTACATATTTAGACAAAAGATTGGGCATAACTTTTTTCCTCCTGCCTCTGTTTTCTAATACAACTTCCTTATTTTTTGGATATGATATGGGAGAAAAATGCTGCCATACCACGTTTGGTTAAATTCTTATTCAGTTCTTTGTTCATCAATTTCGCCGCTATTTCTTCGTATGCAAGCGCCGATCTTGCTTTGGGACTATCCAGTGATACCGGCATCTGCTGCATCACCGCTTTTGCAAGCTGATTATCATGCGGTATCATTCCCAAGTAAGTAATCGGAACTTTCAAATACCGCGCAACTACCGCTTCCAGCTTAGCATACAGCGCTTCCGCCTCCGCCTCGCTAAACACTTTATTGGCAATCACTTTGACCTTCGTGGTCTCACTGGAATACCGCGGGTGCCTGTTTAACGCCTTGAGCAGCGAATAGGAATCCGTAATAGAAGTAGGTTCCGGTGTCGTTACAAGCAGAATCTCGCCGCTTGCCACCAGAAATTCCAGCACGGCATCGGAAATTCCCGCCCCGGTATCTACAATAATCGTATCCGCCATCTCATCCAGTTCCACCAGATTCCGGATAATATAATTCAGATAATCTATGCTCAGGTTGGACATACCTGCAATACCGGAGCCTCCGGAAATAAACCCGACATCCATCGGTCCCCATGTAATGATATCCCGGATGCTCTTGCCCTGATATATTAAATCACACAAGTTATGTTTCGGCACCGCGCCAAACATAATCTCTATATTAGCCAATCCGAAATCCGCATCCAGTATGATTACCTGCTGTCCCATCTTTCGGAATTGTATTGCCAGATTTATGGCTGTATTAGACTTACCCACACCACCTTTACCGCTCGTTACGGTAATCACTCTTGCTAATGGGCGCTGTGGCTGGCTGCTTGCTTTTATAACTTTCT
>VSOA01000417.1 GCA_009774585.1 Lachnospiraceae bacterium | reverse complement strand
TATGTTTATAAGAGACAGGTCTTCGGCTATGAATTTACTAAATAAAATATTCAGATTTTATCCAGAGCTATCTGTGATAAGATGAAAGAAGAAAAGGTGGAGCAGGAAGGAATCGTTCTCGGATATGACAGACGTTTCCTTTCTAAAGAAGCGATGCAGTGGGCGGCGCAGGTCTTTGCGGCGGAAGGCATCAAGGCATATCTGATTAACAAATCGGCACCTACCCCGCTCGTTATGTTCTATGTCATGAAGCATGAGTTTCATTATGGAATGATGATTACGGCGAGCCATAATCCGGCGATTTATAACGGTATTAAAGTCTTTACATCCGGAGGCAGGGATGCGGATGAGATACAGACGGCGGACATTGAACGCTACATCAATGAAGTGACGGATATTCCGGTAGATGAGATGATCTATGCGGAAGGGATCGAGAAGGGCTTGATTGAGGAAATCTATCCGCTCAACGAGTATCTGGACAGCATTATTGATACGGTGGATATGAATAAAGTGAAGAAGCGCGGTTTACGGGTTGCTCTTGATCCTATGTACGGCGTCAGTGAGACTTCTTTAAAAACCATTCTTATGACGGCAAGATGTGAGGTGGAAACGATTCATGAGAGACATGATACGCTGTTCGGCGGCAAATTACCGGCGCCTACGGCAGAAACGCTTCGCACGCTGCAAAATTATGTGATTGACAGACGCTGTGATTTAGGAATTGCGACCGACGGTGACGCGGACCGGATCGGCGTGATTGACGATAAGGGAAATTTCCTGCATCCGAATGATATTCTTGTGCTGCTATATTACTATCTGGTAAAATACAAGGGATGGCATGGACCGGCAGTCAGAAATATCTGTACCACGCATCTGCTGGACAGGGTGGCGGAAAGCTTCGGTGAGGAATGCTTTGAAGTTCCGGTCGGATTTAAACATATCTCAGCCAAGATGTTTGCGACCGACGCGATTATCGGCGGTGAATCATCCGGCGGTATGGCGGTAAGAGGACATATTAAAGGCAAAGACGGTATCTATGCGTCAGCGCTTCTGGTGGAGATGATTGCCGTGACAGGTATGAAGCTGTCGGAGATTATGGAGACAATCCGCAAGGAATACGGCGGCATGGCGCTGGAAGAGAGAGACTACCGCTTCAGTCCTAAGAAAAAGGATGAGATTCGCAAGCAGCTTCTGGAAGATAAACAGCTTCCGGAGATACCTTATGAAGTTGAGAATGTTTCTTATCTGGACGGATTAAAGATTTACCTGAAGGACGGCGGATGGATATCGGTTCGATTCTCAGGTACGGAACCGCTTCTTCGAATCTTCTGTGAGATGAAGGAAAAGACTGCTGATGCCGCTTTTTGTGAAATATTTGAGAGTTATCTGGAACTATGAATTTACAGATACTCCGCCGGGGATTCCCGGCGGAGTATCTGAGATTATATATGCAATAGGAAATTGCATTAACGCGGAACAAGGAATTTTATCATATGAATAAATGGATAGAAATGATCAGAGAAAGATTTGGCGGAAGGAAATCACTCAGATGGAGCATGGTAAGGCGGCTTCTGTTCGGGTGGTTTTTTCCACTGTTTATGCTCGTTTTTATCATTGTGTTCTTTGTGTCGGTAAATAACCACAAGCAGATTGAGCAGACGATTATGACGTCCTTGGAGAAGAGTGTTCAGATTATGCGTATGCAGTTGAAAGACTGTGAGACGGCATCCAAGAACGCTTCATATATTCCGACGATTGCCGAGGCATATGAGGATTACCTTAAGGATGAGCGGCAGAATATTTTCGGAAAAAAAGCAGAAAATTTTCTGAAGCAGCAGTACGCATGGCATGATAACTGTCGGACGGCGGAACTCATTATGCTGGATTTTCCGGAAGAGAAATATTATGTGATGAATAACAGTAACGGCGGTACCTATCGCGATATTGAATTCTTCTATAATACGGCGGAGGACCAATTGTGCGAGGTTGCAAGGACGCTTGATACCGGTACAACTCTGGTCGGTGTGGAAGGGAGAGTCTATATGGTGCGAAATCTGATGACGTCTAAATTTCAGCCGTATGCGGTGTTAGCATTGGAGCTCGATCAAGAGTCCTTGATGGAAAGCTATGCCGGTATGTGGGGATATGAGAAGTCGGATTTGTACTGGAATGGAGAATTGCTGATAGCAGGACAGGAAGGAAGCGAGCGGTATCTTCCTGAGCAGATTGTGAATGCGTTGAAGGATAAAGAAGAATTGTATGTGCAGGGCGGAAGATGGGAGTCCATTCATGTGTACCGAAGGATGAACCTATATGGAGGGACGCTGGTAGCGTCAGTGACGATTGATAAGCGGATTACCCATGCTGAGATGAATGCCTTGGAATATCTTTTTATAATTTTGATTGTATTTATTATACCGATTGTGGTACAGATGA
>VSOA01000416.1 GCA_009774585.1 Lachnospiraceae bacterium | reverse complement strand
CTCCGGCCCTCCGACATTCAACCCCGACAGCAGAACGGCGAAAACCAAATCAGCCAGCAGAAAAACCGGCAGCTTGGACAACAGAAACAGATACCCCGGCACCGGCAGCACGGCATGAACCCGGATGACGCCCATCCCCTTTTCCTTAAACAGCACAGAGGCAATCCCCAGAAATCCCACCGCCGCAATCTCAAAAAACAGAAGTTCACACGTAATTTCCTTGCGCGCCTTCTGCTCCGGCGCATTATAACCGACAATCTTAGCATCAGACTTCTCGGACGGATGCATCAGGGATAGCGCATAGTCGGCACGATGTCTGTCCATACCTTCCGCGCCCTTATAGAATACAATTTCCGGTATCCCCGCCGCCGCATCAATACCTACGCTGTGCGTATCATTTAGCAGTACGGCATCAAATTCTTCCTTTGTGGAAACTGTATATACCAGCGGAGAAACTGTCTTCTGTGTTCCCTGCGGGTCATATAAATATACCTGATACATCCCGGCGTCCATAAGCCTGACGTATCCCAGATTCACATATAATGTATAAATAATAAGAAAACCCAGCGACATCAGAAAAAACTTTCCCGATATCAAAAGTCTGATATCCTTCTTAATCAAAGAACAAAAACCTTTCATCACTCACCCCTCCTCCTGCATGTGTTTTCAATCCAGCCTTTTGCCCGTATACCGGATAAACATATCCTCCAATGTGGGCTCCTGTGAATGGATACTGAGAATCTCATCATACAGAAAGGGGATTCCTGCTTCCAGTTCCGTTACCTCGAGCGTTTTCTCATCCCTTTTCCCTCGATACAGATAAGTGACCACCACGCGTTTGCTGCTGTTTTGTTCCTTAAGATTCCGTGGTGTGTCCAGAGCGACAATGTTTCCTCCTGACAGAAATGCTACGCGGTCGCAAAGCAAATCGGCATCCAGCATATTGTGAGTCGTCAGAAATACTGTCGTCCCCTTCCTCCGCTCTTTCTCAATGATTCTGCGAAATAGAACTGCCCCTGTCGGATCCAGACCGCTCGTCGGTTCGTCCAGAAACAATAACTTCGGATTACTAATCAATGCCCTAGCCATACTTACCCGCTGCCGCATACCTTTCGAGTAAGATGCCACCGGCTTTTTCAGAAAATCTTTCTTAAACTCCAATTCATCCAGAAGCTCATTCACATCACGCAATTGTGCCTGCGGATAAAATGACGAAAAATATTTCAAATTGTCCACCGCGCTCAAATTTGCATACAGATAAGGATACTCAAAAAGAACGCCTATCTTCTGGAAGAACGCCTGCGTATGTGCAGTTGAAATATCCCTGCCAAACAATGATACCTCTCCCCCGTGTCCTTGCAGAATCCCCGTCAGTATCTTTTGCGTCGTCGATTTTCCAGATCCGTTCGGGCCCAAAAATCCAAAGATTTCTCCGTCTTTTACCGTAAAATTCAATCCATGTAACGCTTGTTTGTCCTTTCCGTAGGAAAAGGTCAGATTTTTTACCTCAATCACTCTTCGTCACCCCATCTTCCGCGCTGATTTCTCTTTCTGTTTTGTTCACGCCTGCTCCACCACTTCATAAACTTTACTTTCAGTGGAATAGAGATTATAAGCACTGCCGCAATCACAATCCACCAATACCATTCCAGTCCTAAAAACATAGTGTCACCTCCTTATATGACGCTATCATATAAGTGAGAGGTGAAATTGAGGTGTGGGCGGGGTGAAATTACGGTGAAAATAAGTTAATTTGCTTCGCAAATTAACTTTTCGAGATTTGCTTCGCAAACTCGGTGTGAAAACTCACACTATTTTGCTGCGCAAATTAGTTTTACGAGATTTGCTTCGCAAACTCGGCACATTGGCTTTTATTGTACTGAGGGAATAGAGAAGAAAAATTCGACGCCGTCCGGCAAGTTGTTGACGCCATATTCTAAGTTCTGCATAGACAGAATCTGCGCGACAATAGCAAGACCTAATCCTGAACCGCTATATTTTGCATTGTGATCGCGATAAAACTTTTCCCAGATTTTAGAAAGATTTTCCTGCGGTATAGCATCGCCTTGATTAAAGACAGAAAAACGCAGCATACCGCCTTGTTCGGTTAATGATAATTTAATCATACCTTCTGACGATACATTCTTTGCCGCATTGACCAGAAGATTATTCAAAACCTGCTCCATCCGGTCCATATCCGCATAAACATAAACGCTGTGTTCCGGCAGTTCATACTGTAACTCATAGCGCGTATCCGGTACGTCAAGAAGCAGCCTCCCGGCAACTGTTTCCAGAAGTTCCACCAGATCAAACCGCTTAGGGACAAGCGCCGACGCCCCGCTTTCCAGTGCGGATAAATCCAACAAAGTAGTGATCAAACTGCTCATTTTATCTGTCTGTTCTATGATGACTTCCGAATATCTCTGCTTCTTATCCTCGTCCGATTCATCCTGCACACCCTCGGCATAGGCCCGGAT
>VSOA01000415.1 GCA_009774585.1 Lachnospiraceae bacterium | reverse complement strand
GCGCAGGCGAGGGAGTATGACCCGCAGACCGGACGGTTCCATGCGCAGGACGTGATAGCAGGCAACGGGGCAGTGCCGGTGACGCTGAACAGGTATGGGTACTGTCTGGGAAATCCGGTGGGAATGGTGGATCTGGATGGGAAGACTGAAGAACTTGTCGTAGATAATATATTGAAAGCTGGTATTGAATTAGGCGAGGATGCACAAAGAAAAAGTATTGAACAAATAATGAAGAATATGTGCCATAGTTACTGGTACACTCCACAAGGGTTATGGGAGTCGCAGGCATCTTTAGCACTGGATTCTGAATTGTTGCGTATGTCAGATAAAGGAAAAGAGACTTTAAAATATCTGGAATTAAATCTTGAAGGTGAATGGGCAAAAGACTTGATAGAAAGCGATCCTGTTACTGGAGAAGTTATGGCTGTGAAGCCATATTATGTTAAGGCAGACCAACAGTGCGGAATTACATTTGGGTTTGGACATTTTATAAGCTATGAAGAAGTAATGAATGATCCGGAAGAAATGAAATTGTTTACAGCATATATTAATACAAATATTGATGAAAAAATTTTTGACTGGACGCAGAACAAGAATCCAAATGACAATGGAAGTAAACCATTTGCTGTGCCGGGAGCTACTCCCGTGCCTATTGAAGTTTTGAATGAATTATTTGAGGCGGATGTAGAAAGTATGACGAAGAACATGTTAAATAATTTTGAAAAAAGGGACCTCAAACTAACTATCCAGAAGGTAGACGCATTGATGATATACAGATTTCAGCATGGTTATTTGGGTGAAATGGCAGACTGGGTGGAAAATGGGTTGCCTAAGGAGTTATGGAATGTAAGTGGAAATAGAAATTTATTTGTAAAGGAATTATATTTTGGTGATATTTTTACATATGAAGATTGTGAACAGGTGAATTAAAATGAATGGAAAGAAAACAATTGCAGCAACAGTATGCATAATGGTATGGACAGGCTTATGCGTATTCATTTTTTTCCAGCATAGCAGGATAGGTAAACTGCAAATGCAGAATAGCAACACAAAAATGCTGTGTGAGGAACTGGAGGAGGATCTCCTTATATATGAAGAGAAAAACCAGAATATATCACAAGAACTGGAAGGGTATGAGCAACTGGAAAAGGAAATAGCCGTAGAGATGATGTTGCATGGAGATGTGGAGCAGGCATTTCATGGAAGGTGGTCTGTGCATACGGCAGATGAATTTTATCGTCATTATTTAGGGATAGAGGATATAAATATGGAGGTACAGGAGACTGACGACAGACTTCCGGCACTTCTTTTCCTTGATTACCATACGCAGTCCATAAGCATATGCGGCCCCAGAAGGATACCGATTACAAAAGAACCGAGATACAGGTTCAGGATCTGCCGAAAAGAAGAACTGTTCCGGGAACTGGAGCATACGGAAATCGGGACGGAAGAGATTGATAAACTGCTGGACAAAAACTACTGTGTGGAGATGTGCTTTGATGACCTTAAAGAATGGGACAGGGTGATATATCCCGAGGAAGAAAGGTTTATCAACGCAAAATATTATCCGCTTAATTTCGATGTCATGTTATGTGTCCCGCAGGACGGGAGCGGAGAACTGTTTTTTATGAGACGGTTTATAGACTGGAACTTGGAAGCGTAAAACAGTAAAAAGAAAAATGTATTCAGGAAGTATCAGGATAAGGACAGGTGGAGAGGCATGGCAGCTAGAGAACATCGTTTTAAAGATAATAGGGTAAGGGACGTATTTTGCATAGGTATCATCTGTGTCCTCACAATCGTGCTCGGATGCATGATGTGGGGACGGACAAAAAATGTGGAAAAGCTGGAGAAGGAAAGAGAAGAACTGGCAGAGGAATACGCAAGACTGTCCGGGTTATCAGAAGAAAGTAAGGCGGAATATAAAGTCCTGACCGATGAGTTAGAAAGGGCGGAAGAGGAAACCAGACAAGCGCAGGAAAAATTAGAATTATATCAATCCCTAAGAAAATATGATAACGAGATATTTTACGGGGACTGGTCGGTGCTGCTATATGGTACGGCGGATGAAGAAGAGGAATCGGAAGGAACGGACAGCCCGACACTCTCCCTTCAGAAAGACAGCATCATGATATCGGGAGAAACAGTGACGACGGAACCGGTATATTTCTATAACGTGAGGGCATACACGAAAGAATGGAGTCATTGGGATATTTTTCAGGAGATAGGATTTGAGACTGATGAGGTCAGGGAACTTTTTCGGGAAGACTATTATATAGAACTGATGCTGGATCAAACAGAGAGCTGGGAGAGAGAGCTGGAAGGAATGGAAGAAAGCATCATAGGCAATGCGATATACTATATGCTGGATGAAAATACGATGCTTTGCTTTGCGCAGGATAACAAGAAAATCTATAAATTAAGCAGGAAAGACAGAGAGGATATGTGAATTGTTAAAATGATTTAGTTTTATAGTATATCAGT
>VSOA01000414.1 GCA_009774585.1 Lachnospiraceae bacterium | reverse complement strand
CACATTCTTTTCCGCCATCAGTACCATCATATGATACAAGAAATCTGAAATCTCATATTTTACTTCATTGGCGTTCGGATTCTTGGCAGCAATTATAATTTCTGTCGCTTCTTCGCCCAGCTTCTTGAGAATTTTATCAATTCCCTTATCAAACAGATAATTGGTATAGGAACCTTCTTTCGGGTGAATTTTCCGATCCTTAATCACGTCAAAGACCTGTTCAAACACTTTCAGAGGATTCGTCTCCTCATATTCTTTCGCCATGATCTCATTGAAGAAGCAGGAATGCGCTCCTGTATGACATGCCGCGCCAATCTGGGAAACTTTGGCCAGAATCGTGTCTTTGTCACAGTCGGCCGTCAAAGACTTCACATACTGATAATGTCCGCTCGTCTCACCCTTAACCCACAATTCCTGACGGCTTCTGCTGTAATAAGTCATTTTGCCGGTCTTAAGCGTCATATTGTAGGCCTCTTCATTCATATAAGCCACCATCAGTACTTCATCTGTCTTATAATCCTGCACTACCACGGTCACATGTCCGTCGGAATTTAATTTAAACTCTTCCCATTTAATCGCCGGTTCAAATGTATTAACCGCAATCCCGTTATTCTGACAAAGGGATTTAATCGCCAGAAGTTCTTTTACATTCTCGTTGATGGCATAACCGGAAATACCACAGATGTTGTCCTTTGACAGCAATTCCAGTATTTTATCCAGAGAGACCTCCGGAACGGAAGCGATTATCGGAAATCTCGAGACAGAAATTGCCTCTTTTAATTCCTTTTCTTTCACCAATATAATTTCTTCCACATAAAGTTCCAGAAGTTCTTCATTATTTCTAATAGAGTCTGCATCCGTTATACAGGCAACTATTTTATCCTTACCGAATTTCTTGGACACTTCTTCCGTTATTTCAATGTTGCCTGCTTTGGAATAGTTGAGCGCTGCTTTCTTACATCCAGCATAGAGCAGCTTCTTGACATCTTCCATGCGTTTTACATTGCCGGCACCGATAACTGGAATTTCCGCTTCATTGCAGATTGCTTTGATAAGATCAAGCGCTTCCTCATGTTCCGTGTCCCCTTCGGACATATCATAGACGATTAGTTCATCTGCATTGTTATCGCTGTAGAATTTGGCAAGTGCCACCGGATTGGTGTCAATAATGGTATTGTCCGCAAAACCTTTGACGGCATCGCCTTTATATAAATAGATACATGGTATAAATTTCTTGTATAACATAGTAATCACCCGAGCGCCCCTTTTGTACTGAGCACCCCTTTCACTCTTTCGTCATAGGATGTCGCCTCATCAAGAGACTTGCCAAAAGCCTTAAACATCGCCTCGATCATATGATGCGCGTTGCAGCCGTCTAACATCTTGATGTGAAGATTCATTCCTGCGCTGTAACACACCGCATAGAAAAACTCTTTCACAAGTTCCGTGTCTAATTCTCCCACTCTCTGCACCTTAAACTCACAATCATAGGCAAAATATGGTCTGCCGCACAAGTCAACGGCGCACAAGCAGAGCGCGTCGTCCATCGGCAAAATGAAAGAGCCATAACGTTTAATGCCGGTCTTATCGCCGATTGCTTCGCGTATCGCCGTACCGAGCACAATACCGGTATCTTCCACCGTATGATGTCCGTCTACATCCAGATCTCCATTGACTTGTAAAGTCAAATTAAAAAAACCATGTTTGGTAAATCCTGACAACATATGATCAAAAAAACCAATTCCGGTATAAATCTCACTGCTTCCGGCGCCGTCGATACTCAACGACAGCGAAATATCCGTTTCCTTTGTCTTTCTGTTAATATTTGCTGTTCTGGTCATGTATATCCTTCTTTCCGTTTGTTGTCAAAAAAACATTTTATCACAAAAATATTTTGTCAAAAAACATTTTCAGTCAGAGAAGCGAACTTTAATCGAGTTGGCATGCGCCGTCAATCCTTCTCTTTCAGCAAACAGTTCAATGTCCTTGTGCGCGCTCTCAAGCGCTTCTTTGGAATAAGAGATGATACTTGTCTTTTTCACGAAATCATCCACACTAAGCGGTGAGAAGAATCTTGCTGTACCGTTGGTCGGCAGAATATGATTCGGTCCGGCGTAATAGTCTCCCAGCGGCTCTGATGAATACTCTCCAAGGAAAATCGCTCCTGCATTCTGAATCTTCGTCATAACATTGTACGGATCTTTCGTCAGAATCTCCAAATGTTCTGAGGCTATCGCATTCGCCGCATTTATAGCGTCTTCCATGGAATCAGCCAGCAAAATATAACCGTAATTATCGAGTGACTTCCTAATAATCTCTGCTCTTGACAGTTCCTGAACAAATCCTTCAATTTCCCGGTTCACCGCTTCAGCCACTTGTTCATCCGTTGTGATAAGAATTGCGCTTGCAAGTTCGTCGTGTTCTGCCTGCGAGAGCAAATCTGCGGCTACATAACGAGGATTCGCCGTTTCGTCTGCAATCACTAGGATTTCACTCGGTCCTGCGATGGAATCTATACTCA
>VSOA01000413.1 GCA_009774585.1 Lachnospiraceae bacterium | reverse complement strand
ATCCAGATTTGTCAGGGCGGTGTTTGTGAAGATGAACTCTGTTTCCGGGGAGGGAGAGGAGGAGAGTGTCAGCCAGTTTTTCCATATTCTGGGCGCGGTAGACCAGCAGCGGGGCTGCTGTGAACTGGATGACGGAAAGCATGAGATAACGATTTATACTTCCTGCTGTAATGCGGACAGAGGAATTTACTATTATACAGCTTATGATAATCACCAGATTACCGCCGTGGATATGCATAAGGAGGATTTGGATGGTACAGTGCTGATTAAGTATCCGGCAATTAAAGATGAGCAGATCAGAAGGCAGAATTAATGTGCAGGGACAGCGTATGAGAAAGCTCAGGAAAGCTTGTATGTCATAAGCTGGAATGTAGGGAGAGGACATTATGAAAATAGCTGTTTTTTTTCCGGGGATAGGATATCACTGTGATAAACCGTTGCTTTATTATAGCGGAAAAATCACAGGGCAGTATCAGTATGAGTTATGTCGGTTATCTTATGCCGGCTTGAGCAAATCGACCAAAGATTTAAACAAAATAGCAACAGAGGCGTTCAAACCGGCGCTTGCACAGATTGAGGCAGCCTTAAAGGAAATTGACTGGAGCAAGTACGAGGATATTCTTTTTGTATCGAAAAGTATCGGTACGGTGGTCGCGTGCGCCTATGCAAAGCAGCATGGAGTGAAATGCCGGAACATATATTATACGCCGCTCGAGAAGACGTTTTCTTTTGAACCGCAGGAGGGAATCGTCTTTCACGGCACGAGCGACCCTTGGGCCCAGACGAAAGTGATCCAATCGAAATGTCTGGAACATCATTTGCCGCTGCATATTATAGAAGATGCCAATCACTCACTCGAGAGAAGCGATGATGCAGAGAGCAGTCTTCGCATTTTAATGAGTGTGATGGAACTGACAGAAAGTTATGTGAAAGACGGGATGCAGTACAGACAGTTGTGCTGGGAAGAACTATGCAGGGAACTTTTTGCAGGGTTTATCCGCCGGCAGAATGTCACGAAGTGTCGAAGATATGAGAACGGGCGCTGGATAGTCAAAGAGGATCCTTTTGTTGACGATTGGTCGGAGGCGGACTATCAGGTACTGATCACATGTCTGCAAAATACAATCCATACAAACGGATTTGTGTATGCGGCTTTTTGCGGCGGAATCTTAAAAGGATTTGTTTCCGTGGAATCGGGTCTGTTCGGAGGAGCAAACAATTATCTGGATTTATCAAGCATTCATGTATCTGAGGACATGCGCAGCAGAGGAATCGGCAGAAGACTCTTTGACGCGGCGGCAGAGTGGGCGAAAAGGCAAGGGGCAGGCAAACTGTACATATCGTCTCATTCGGCAGTGGAGACACAGGCATTTTATCATGCGATGGGATGTGTGGAAGCACGGGAATATAACAGAGAGCATGTGGAAAAAGAACCTTTTGATTGTCAGTTGGAATATATATTGTAGAAATTTGGGGCAAAAGTTTTCAATAAACTATCTTGCATACGGATTCCGTTTCTGATAGACTTAAGCTGTCTGAGGAAATGGAATTCTGTTATGCATGTCAGGCATTTCGCCACGTTTTCCATTATTTTGTTACAGGCGGATTTGCGCAGTCAAACTTATTTGATGTGCCGGTTCCGGAAAAAATTTGCGAAAGGAGGGTTGAAGTGTCATTTATTGGACACATAAGATGATATAATGCTGATTAGAAGTTATGCAAAAAGGAGATTGACAAAACCGAACGTTTGTTTTATCCTAATATAAGAACAAATGTTCTAAATGAAAAGGAGAACATGGATATGGAAAGAGAAGAGAAACTAAAAGCATTGGATGCGGCTTTAGGACAGATAGAGAGGCAGTTCGGTAAGGGCGCGGTTATGAAGCTCGGCGATCCTTCCGTACAGATGAATGTGGAGACGATACCTACCGGTTCGCTGAGTCTTGACCTTGCACTTGGACTGGGCGGCATTCCGAAGGGCAGAATCGTGGAAATTTACGGTCCGGAGTCCAGCGGTAAGACTACCGTAACATTACATATGATCGCAGAGGTACAGAAGAGAGGCGGTATTGCGGGATTTATCGATGCGGAGCATGCTCTTGATCCTGTTTATGCGAAGAACATAGGAGTAGATATTGATAATCTATATATTTCACAGCCGGATTGCGGAGAGCAGGCTTTGGAGATTACGGAGACGATGGTGCGTTCCGGCGCGGTGGATATTATCGTAGTGGACTCTGTGGCGGCATTAGTGCCGAAGGCGGAAATCGACGGCGATATGGGAGACAGCCATGTAGGACTGCAGGCTCGTCTGATGTCGCAGGCACTTCGTAAACTTACGGCAGTTATCAGCAAATCCAACTGTACGGTTATATTCATTAACCAGCTGCGTGAGAAGGTCGGGGTGATGTTTGGTAATCCGGAGACGACTACCGGAGGACGTGCACTGAAGTTTTATTCGTCCGTGCGTCTGGATGTCAGAAGAATCGAATCTCTGAAACAGGGCGGCGAGGTGATCGGTAACAGAACGAGAGTGAAAGTTGTTAAGAATA
>VSOA01000412.1 GCA_009774585.1 Lachnospiraceae bacterium | reverse complement strand
AACTTCTTTTCCTGCACGATATTCAGTTGTCAATTTTCGGTTGGAATCTCATTCATTGAGATTCCGAGAAGTTATCTTTTTCATTACACAATCCTTTGCACCCATTTGATGGTGCCTGTACCCAGACTGCTCTTGAATCCGCAGTCAAAGACCTCTTTCACACTACAATATAGGATTTCCCCGTCTGCGGTATTGTAGAGCATCACTTTTTCTCCTTTTATGCACAGAATCACGAAAGAATGACATTCTTTCGTCTCATGCAGCACCGCATTTCCTATGATATATTCCTGACGGCTGACAGAATCCATGAGCCGGTTCTGATACCTCTCCCACAATGACGTCATATCGTCATAGAATCCCAGCGTCTCAACATTCACCTTGCCGCTATGTATATTGCCTGTGAGATAATATCTGATTCCTCTGGCTTTCGCCTCATCATCCCCGCCGATGTCGCCGTCATATCCGGGGTACTTGGCGGTATTGGCGTTCATGACGATAGCCCTCTGCCATGCATCGACTCTGATTTCATAAGTCCACTGTAATTTCCAGTTAATTCCACTAAGATTATTTGTTACCACACCATTTTCATATTCATATGCCGTAACATTCCCATGTCTGTCTGAACGGTCTCCGATAATGGTAAAATCATAACCGGTATGCAGCCTTTTGTATTGTTCGCCCACCATCCTGCATGCCACAGCCCAGCACCAGTGTTTTCGGTTCTGAATATACTGTAAGTTCACCTGATTCATTTATAATTTATGGGAGCTCCATTCCTGCTTTGTGTCTGAATTACCTTCAGATAATCTTCCGTACTATAAAAATCGTTTTCAGATATCCCATTATACTGACCGGAATCGACCGGACTGATTATGCCGCCATATTTACAGACCAAGAATGAGTTCATTGTAAGTGTGCTCTGACCTACCGGTCCATCTTTATAAATAACTGCCGTATGCTGTCTATCCTCCGGGTTTTTATCCCCATTATCTACTATCCTTGTATAAAAGTATGGATTCTGCCATGTCCCGATAATGATAGGTTCGCATTTACATCCCGTCACTTTACCCTTTGTACCATCCTTACTGTTTTCTTTTGTCTTTGTGTACGTTATCGTTTCTGTCGGCGGCGGACTCCCTTCTACAGGACAGCACACTCCGAAATGTGTGATATTGCACTTTTCCCTTCCGCACATTGATTCTGTCAGACATTCCAATCCATGCAGCAAGGGATGTACGCCTGCATATATCCCATGACACTTGGGAAGATTAACCTTCCGTTTATGACTCCCGTTCATACAGATTAAGGTAGCTCCCCGTACCAGATATTCTCTTAAGTCCATATCCTTCCTCCTTCACACACTTCCAGTTCTTTTAATCCGATTCCTTTGACATTCCGCTTGAGGATGCTTTCCACCAGATCAAGCCTTCCGACCATATAATAATGATCAAACCCTTTTAACCGGAATATTGCTTTCTCTTCTGTCTTTTCGTAATCAATGATGCCCTTTTTAATGATGCTTTTATCCAAGTTGTACTCGCTCCTCTCATTCAGGCATTCTATCTCTTCCAAAATCGGCAGATAGTATACTTCTGTTCTCTCATACTGCTGATCTAACAATACGATTTCCTTATAGATGATATGAGGTTCATACATATCGAAGACCTTTTTGACTTCCGCAGATACCAGAGGAAAAGGATTATCTACAATGCTTGTAAAAACCGTATTTTCATTCTCATGAATCATAAATAATTGTCTATTCGAAATCTTATAGGCATCATATATGTTTAAATCTCTGTAATCGATTCTCCCAAACCATTTTTTTATTCTAGGATAATTGGTATACGATATATCCATGCCCAATATATAGAACTTCATGTCTCCCCTTCTTCCTGTGTCATTCCAAGTTCAACCATCTGCTCCATGTAAGTGCCATACAGCACCTTCGTATCATCGCATGCTGTTTCTTTCCAAACCGGCAATCTGTATATTTTCCTTATGATTCTATCCATATACTGCATAGATACATACGCATGACATAACGCATATCTTCTTCGTATCTCATACACTTCATCTTCCCTTAAGCGGATGATTTCTTTTGAAGCTATTTTTCTATATGTTGCCATATCCTCTTCGATATCTTTAAATACAAATTTCGGTGTCCAGTATATACAAAGCGGATTCTCATTGTTATACAGGTTCTGGTCAAACAACGCTATCTGCAGTTCGTAACTCCGGGTAATGACTCCGCTCCCCAGAGGTGAGATGATGACATATTTTAATTCTTCTTTCCGGTCACCATGAATGCTTTTCCACTCTGACAACAGATTCTCAAACTTATCGATAATCTCCTGATCATATCGCACATGGTTAGCTTCATAATCGCTCTTTATAACGTTTACCCTCTGCATCCATATGTCCATCAGCACTCTTCCACTGACATCCCACAGTAATTGTTCTCTCCCACTCATTCCCTCCGGCATCATCCTCACCTACCCGTCTTTCTTAATTCAGATTCAGTCTGGCTCCGTTCACCCGCATCTGCCCATCCATCGTCATCTGCG
>VSOA01000411.1 GCA_009774585.1 Lachnospiraceae bacterium | reverse complement strand
TTTGTGCCTTTTTTATGGACTAAAGTATTGATTTTTCAAGGTTCAGCACACCAATCGGTGTGGGAAGTTTGAGTTAAGTATAAAATGTAAAAGGGATGATCAGAAGTAATAATTCTGGATTGGTTTTTAATGGTGTTTTACAAATGGTAAATATAGGCGAAATGTGGTAATATAAAAACAAAACTTAAGAAATTATTGTCTATGAATGGAGGAAATAATAATGAAATGGCTTCACTTATCAGATATACATTTTAATCCGTCTAAAGATGGTGCTGATAGCATATACTTACGAAATCGTTTATTGGAGTTTTTAAGGCAGAAAAATATTTCTGTTGATAAAATGTTTATTACAGGAGATTTTAGAGATGCAAGTAGTCAAGAAGGAACAGATGAGGCGGCAAAGGATATTGCAAATTATATATCAGAACTTGCCAATATTTTAGGAATAAAAAATAAGGATATATTAATGGTACCTGGCAATCATGATTTAACAAGGAATTTTATTCATCGCCAAGAAGTGGTGATTAAAAATAAGACAGAGTATAAACCAGAAAATGGAGTATTTAATAATCTGGATACTTTAGTTGAATCTTTTGAATTTTATAAAAAAGTAGTAGTCCATATCAAAGGGAGCGATTATGCAGATAATATGTTTGAAAACATATATAAACTTAATCCGCATTCTTTTGTAATGGCAGATGATATAAATATTTTGCAACTTAATACAGAACTTCTTGCTGGTGAAATTATGGAACAAGAGGATAGAAAAAGAGTTCTTGATGAGGGAATGTTATCTGTTGGTACTAAATATGTAATTAATGCATTATCACTCATGGAGTCATCCAAAAAACCTATTATTGTTTTAGCTCATCGAGGTTTGGATTTGCTCAATAGTTTCGAGCGTAAAAAGTTATTACACATATTTGAAGATTTTAATGTATGCATATATTTATGTGGTCACAGCCATGATTTGTGGTGTGATGAATCCTATGGTATTCCTCAGATAACTGTGGGGTGTATTAAACAACAAGATGGTGTAAAGGCAGGATTTACGATTGGTGAATATAGTGAAATTAATAAGAGCATTACGATAGAAGCATTTTCATGGGAGAATGATAGATGGGGAGAATATACTCATTTTAGTTCTAAAGGACATAGGGTGACATGGGATGTAAGTAATAAAATAGTTTTGGATGAGGACGAATACAGAAATAAAATCAAAATTGTCCTTAATGGAGTGCTAAGAGAATTTTGTGGTAGGTCAATTAGCATGAAACATGGAATTGACGCTGGAGAAGTTATATCAACTATTGCTGGTAGTTTAATATTTGAGATTAGAAACAATGAGTTTACGAGGGAAATTAGATTTAATGATAAATTTATTTTGTCGCAATCTGTATGGAGAATTATTGGAATTGATGATACAGCTAGATTAACGACTACTGTTACTTGTGAGAAAGTCCTAACGAATCCTTATGAAGATGATATAGAAAGCGGAATTGCAAATAAATCTCGAATAAGAAATGAGGCATAAGTGATAAGATGTGGAGATGATTTATTAACAAAAGTAGCATTATGTCATATGGCATAAAGATTTTGTTCCCTATTGGAGTTTCGCCTGTTTGTAGAAAAATGCTGTTGAAATATGGGAGAGATTGTCGAATCCTGTCAGGGTGTCTTAGTTCCCGGCAGATACGGACACGGAAAGCCCACAAAGCCCGTAAACACGGCACTTTTGGCACTACATAGATTCCAAAGTTACATTATTTCCGTGTGCTTTTAGGGGCATTTTCGCATTTGTGGGGATACGAACTTTTGTTCTGGGGTTGTTTTGCCTGATAGTGTATACTCGTAGGCAAAAGTCGGTTATTATCACGGAAACAGGATGGGAGTTTTCGTGATAATATAAGGGTTTCCGTGTCTGCATATGAGCAAAATGGTAAAAACTGAATGGATAAGTGACAATGAGAGAAAAGGGCTGTTCAATGGCTCTTTTTTGCTTTCCACTCCCAAAAAATAGTCGTTTCGTGCCATCGGGTGAAAAACAGAAAATATTTATGGTATAATTCAGTGGATGCTTTTGCTTTGAAGTATATTGTGGTAGAATGAAGCCATTCAGCAAATTAGAATCTTAAGGAGACCGAATTATGAAAAAAATCTTAAAATGGAGTTTAGTCATTTTATTTGTTGTTTTGTTAATTGATCTAGGGATAATTGGTATAAAGATATTTAGCCATGACTATGATGTCATTCCAGAATCATATATAGGATATGTGTGTTTCTTGATGTTAGCTGTCTGTGGAATACTTATGCTTTTTTCTACAAGGTGTCCGTACTGTGGAAAAGTACAAATAACGAAAGGCAAGTATTGCCCCTTTTGCGGAAATGAAAAAAATAGTGGAAACAGTAAGGTTGAAAAATAAAAGGATAAGTGAATCCTTTTTGCGGGGGAGTTCGCCGGGTTCTTGAACCCGATGGGAGAGGGCATATCTGCCGGGATGGAGAGCGGATACTGTGCCGCCAGTGCAGTTATGGAACATTTGGATAACCCGGAAACAGTCCGGGA
>VSOA01000042.1 GCA_009774585.1 Lachnospiraceae bacterium | reverse complement strand
GTACATCATCTTCTCTTCCAGATTGCCCTTCGCCTGTAACAGTTTGAATATCGGCAGAACCGGATAGCTGTCTTTCTGTATGACCGCCGTCACCCCTTCCGGAAGCATTCTCGGTATATTCTCGTAGAATCCGCCTCCGGTAATATGGCTGCACCCCTTAATCTTCACGCCCGCACTGCGGATGGACTCTAAAGCCTTCACATAAATTCTTGTGGGTGTAATAAGCGCTTCGCCTAATGTCCCGCCCAGTTCTTCGTAATATGTATCAAGACTTTCTCTGGTCATCTCAAACACCTTGCGCACAAGAGAAAATCCGTTACTGTGTACGCCGGAAGAGGCAATGCCGATCAGTGTATCTCCTGCTTTGATGTCAGCGCCGGTAATCAGATCCTTCTCATCGACTACTCCCACGGCAAATCCTGCAAGATCATATTCGTCCTCAGGCATCAGTCCCGGATGTTCCGCCGTCTCGCCGCCAATCAACGCCGCACCAGCCTGTTTACATCCTTCGGCCACACCGCCGACAATCGTCGCGATCTTCTCCGGATAATTTTTGCCGCAGGCTATATAATCTAAGAAAAACAGCGGCTCGCCGCCAGCGCATACCACGTCGTTGACACACATGGCCACGCAGTCGATTCCCACCGTATCATGCTTATCCATCAGAAACGCCAGCTTAATCTTGGTGCCGACGCCGTCCGTACCGGATAACATCACCGGATTGTCCATCTCTTTAATCTTGGCCATGGAAAATGCGCCCGAAAATCCGCCTAAACCGCCCATCACTTCCGGTCTCATCGTTCCCTTCACATATTTCTTCATCAGTTCTACCGATTGATAACCGGCTTCTATATCAACACCCGCTGTCTTATAATCCATGATTTCCTCCAAAATGTTCTTTAATCCGCCAGATAATTTCTGTACCCTACTTCCTTAAGCTTCGCGTCCTTCTTCTGCACGCTTTCCTTAAGACTCTGCGTATAATCTTTCAATCTCTGTAAAAGCGCCGGATCGGATGTGGCAAGAATCTTCGCCGCAAGAATGCCCGCATTCTGACCGCCGTTGATTGCCACCGTGGCAACCGGTATGCCGGAAGGCATCTGGACAATAGAGTACAGAGAATCCACACCACCCAAATCCGAAGTCTTCATCGGAACGCCGATGACCGGCATCGGAAAAATAGCAGCGCACATTCCCGGCAGATGCGCCGCCTTACCCGCACCCGCAATGATTACCTTATATCCTTTGCTCTCCGCACTCTTAGCATACTCATAAAATACATCCGGCTCCCTGTGTGCCGAAATGATTGACATTTCATAAGAAATACCCAGATCTTCCAATAAATCAGCCGCTTTCGCCATAACGGACATATCCGAATCACTGCCCATCACAATGCCTACTTGTGCCATCTATCTTTCCTCCTCATTTGACGTGACCACAATATATTGTGGAATTACTGATTAATACCCATCATTAGTGTACTAGATTTTCCGCCGCCGTGCAACTATCTTTTCAATCAGATTCCTATCATTACTATTTAAGATGCCGCATCATGCAAAGGCACGGTTTAACTCCTCGCACCCCGGCAGAACAAATTGACTGTCCCGGATAATGGAAATCTTCTCTCCTGATTCGGTCATCACAGACAGTTCTCCCAGTTCGTCATACGGAATCGTAATATCCGTGTGGCACTGAAAATATGCCTTGCTGACATCTGTGTCACGCAAAACTGACACTTCGTTATCCTTGGCAATAATCTCTTTTCCGTCGGGATTGAACACTCTTACATTCTCCGCATGTGAGTAACAGGTATCTCCCACCGCAAAATGCGGTCCAGTCTTCTCGGCAATCAGAATCGGCATCTTATCCTCAATACCGTACTTGCGCGCCACCACATATGCCGTCGTATTCGTGCCGATGGCAAACTCCCCGAGCGGAAGCGTATCATGATGGAACAGCACGTTATCCTTGATATACTTGCGGTTTTCTTCTTCTGACGGGAAGTTCGCACACCCGTAATCTGCGATCATTCCGTCCTTAAACTCCAGCCGGATATCTTTGTATTCCAGTTCGTTTAGGAATACTCTTGTCACATGCAGCACGCCGTTTGTCCCGGCAAGCATCGGAGAAGTGAACACCTCTCCCACCGGAATATTAACGTCAGCCACACAGTTTTCGAAGTTCGTCTCCTTGTCAGGGTTTTGCAGCTTGTGCAGCTTAATCGTCAGGTCAGTGTCATTCCTGCCGCACCCTTTGACTATTACGGTCAATCCTTTGTCCAGCGCGTCAATGATGTTCTGCTGGATTCCCTGATACAGTTTATAATCAAGCGTATTGATCCTCACAATATCGTCGAATATTTCTTCGTAGCGTTCGCCGATGTCCGGCACCGGAAAAGCAATGATCGTGAAACTTCTCTCCTCGCCGGGAATATATTCGTTCTGCATCGCTCCGGCTTTGGAAGCGTATTCTACGGAAAGCTTCTGCTGTTTCTCCGACAATTTATAGACTGTCTTCTTAGTCAGGGGCACGAACGGTTTCTCGCCGAATATTTCCGCCACAGCCGGACCGCCGAAGACTGCCGCCTCCTGCTTATATTGTTCGTACGCGTTCTTCAGACAATCTAATTTCCGCTCCACGAGAAGTTTATCCAGAACAAGCGCCTGATCCTCTCTATGGTCATAATCGAACTGTTTATTCGGGTTTGCGCCGCTATAACCGTTCTTGTTGACGCTTCTCCCCTGAAAAATATTACTTCCCGCACGATAGATTGTCGTACGCAGACCGATTTGGTCAAAATTGATGACGGCCTGCCGCATCATTCTCTCAAATCCGAGAAAGTATCTGATATTTACGGTTTTCTTTATGGAAATATCTTTATTGCCTGTCTCGAATCCAATCCGGTATCCTTCCGTATAAGTATCCGCCAACAGCTTAACCTTCTCTTCAGACATCTCATTTAAGTGTCTTGCCGTCTTGAGTTCATTGTCAGTAATATACTCTCCGTAATAATACAGATATCTTAAATCGCTCAAATCGCTTTCCATAATAATCCGGTATGCAAAGTCTTTGTCAGGACACAGAAGCCCTGCCGTTCTCTCAAGCGCTTCCGGTTCATAATAATCACTTACATACCAGTACAGTATCCGTCGGATTTCTTCCTGCTGCGGCTCTTCTGCACGCCCGCAGCTCACAAACTCCTGATAAACTTCCAGCAGAAGTTCCATTCGTATCACCATGTCAAATCGGTTCTGCTCAAAAGCCGCCGGAATCATTCCCCGCAGTTCCGTATATAGAAAAGACAGCATTTTTCCGATTGACTCACCCAGACAACCAACCGCATAGTCAGGATTTCCGTAACTATTCCCATAATGCGCCGGAAGAATGTCCTCATACAAACGCCTATTGAAATCCTGCAGCTCTTCCATGCTCATCTGTCGTAATCTGCCGCTCTCCACAATGTCCCACGCCCTGTCCATAAGCAGAACGAACTCAGCCATACGATGAAAATACGTCTGCACCTGCTCCGCGCAGATTGACTCATTCAGTATTTCTTTCATCCGCTCCATTGCAAGCACGTATCTTTCCTTCTCCAAATCTTCTCTGTCTGCTTCCGAAATATATAAATCTTCCATCATCAATCAAAAACCTCACATTTCCGCCGTCAACGGTCTTTCATTCCCGCCCTCAATAACCTTTTATATTCAAATTATATGCAAGCTATTATTCTGCCACAACGAACATCACAGTGCATACGCACCTGCATACAGAATTACGCTGATTGCAGCGAGCGCTAAAACATTCAATCCGATACCGAGATAGGTAAACAGATAGAATTTATCCCGCTCAGTCTTAGAAATCACGCCGAGCGCTGCCCCTACGAAAGAAAAGATCATCACAAGCATCGCCGCCGCACCATACTGCCTCGGGATATCTCCCGCCTTCAGATAACTCATGATCACGGCATAGGAAAGCGTCGCAAGAGAAATCACGCCGAGTATTGTGGACATGATGCCTTTCTGGGTATGCTGTTTATTCGTAAACATATAACTGTTCTTCTTCGCCATAGCAGCTCCTTACTCCGTATTGTCCCGCTTATGCTGTTTCAATATACATAATGTGCACAGCAATTCGGGCTGTGAAATCTTGAAATGGGTATTTCCGACGATTCCGAAAACACCCATTCATCTTACTCCATCTTCTCTTTAGAACAGGATCTTGTTTCTTCCTGCCAATAATTTCGCGCCGCTGATAATTAGAAGCACGCCGCTTGCAATACCGACTACTAAGGCAACTACGCCAACCGCAATGTTTAATGCGCCGGAACCGCCCATTGTTTTATAAGTTTTCTCTTCCATCCTTACGCTTCCTTTCTATTTCTACTCTTTCATCCGTCTCCGGTACTTTGGTTGTCTCATTATATCTGTCTATGTGCTGTTATGTTTTCCTTGCCCGTTATGCTTTCGCTTCGCTTACTTTGCCCCATATTGTTCATAGTATGCATCAATGGCGCTCTTTAATGTATCGTCAATATATATCGTTCCGTTGTACGGCTTATTGTAAAGGCAGCTCACCACTTCTTCCATCGTTACAATAGCATGCGCCTCAAATCCGTACTTTGCTTTAATTTCTTCTAACGCGCTCTTCTCGCTGTCAAGTCCGCGTTCCATACGATTCAGGGAGACCATCAGCCCTTTAATTTCCACATCAGCCTGACTCTTAAGAATCGGAAACGTTTCTTCGATAGACTTGCCGGAAGTCGTCACATCCTCGATGATCACTACCTTATCACCGTCCTTTAACTTGCTGCCAAGCAGGATTCCCGCGTCACCGTGATCTTTCACTTCTTTTCTGTTAGAGCAGTAACGAATCTCTTTGCCGTACAGTTCACTGATCGCCATAGTCGTTGCCACCGAAAGCGGTATCCCCTTATAAGCCGGTCCGAACAGCACGTCGAAATCCAGTCCGTACATGTCGTGAATGGCTTTCGCATAGTATTCACCCAGTCTGCGAAGCTGCGCACCCGTAACGTATGCTCCGGCGTTCATAAAAAACGGCGACTTTCTACCGCTCTTTAACGTGAAATCTCCAAACTTAAGCACTTGGCTATCCACCATAAATTCGATAAATTCCTGTTTATATCGTTCCATCTTCTTACCCTCCTGCTTTAGTTTCTTGATGAAAGCGCCTGCGCAATGTCCTCCTTCATAGCAAGAACCGCCGCCCTCGAAGCGTCTGCGAAGTTCTCCTCACCGTATTTTGCATACTGCTCCTGCTGATATGCCGCAATAATGCCTCTGGATGAATTGATGATCGCCCCAAGTCCGTCTTCGTTAAAGAAGTGCACTAAATCCGCGCCTTTACCGCCCTGCGCGCCGTATCCCGGCACGAGGATGAACGCCTTGGGCATAATCTCACGCAGAATTTTACCCTGCTCCGGATATGTCGCCCCTACCACGGCGCCCACATAACTGTAAGAGTCTCCCATACACTCAGCGCCCCAAGCGGCAACCTGTTCGCCCACAATCTCATAGAGCGGCCTGTCCGCCTTATCATCCCGTATAATCCTGTCCTGCATTTCTCCACTGCTGGGATTTGAAGTCTTCACCAGCACGAAGATGCCTTTCTTTTCTTCCTGACACACTTTAATAAAAGGCTTCACACCATCAGAACCCAGATAAGGATTCACGGTTACAAAATCCTCGTCAAAACCTCTGCACATCGTATTGCCGACCTTGACTTGTCCGAGATGTCCTACCGCATACGCCTCGGAGGTGGAACCGATGTCTCCGCGCTTGACGTCAGCGATTACCACCAGATCTTTCTGCTTGCAATATTCAACCGTCTTCTGAAAAGCGATCATGCCCTCAATGCCAAACTGTTCATACATGGCAATCTGCGGCTTTACCGCAGGAATCAGATCGTAAATATGATCTACGATCGTCTTATTATACTGCCAGACCGCTTCCGCCGCACCCTTAGTCGTCTCCCCGTATTCTGCAAAGGCTTTCTTCTGAATGTGCTCCGGTACAAATTTCATGGTAGGGTCTAACCCTACCACAATTGGCGCGCCTGTTTTCTTAATCTTATCTATTAATTTGTTGATCATAATGTTTTTCCTTCCAAATCCTGAAGTACATACTGGTTCTCTATGTAAAGTTTAAATTCATCTCTGGACACCCATATCCACTCGCCGTATTCCTCAGATAAGACAATGTTCGCCTCTTCTTCTTCCTTGATGGAACACAGATATGCGATACCTACGCAATGCGTATCCCCCAGCATACTGGACCATGTATATTCAATCTTGTCAATCGTACCGTCTACCGACAGCTGCTCTTTGATCGCACGCAGTACCGTATCGTCCGGCGCCTCGCCATGCTGGACTTCCGCATCGATAAACTCCCACACAAACGGATCCGGAATCCTGTCATCAACCCATCTTTTGATCAACAGATACTTGTCATTTTTCTTGATAATGCCTTTTACGCGTAAGAAAGTACTTTCCATTTCTCTACCATTCCCTCCTGCATACTTATGCATCACTTTACTGTTTCGCCCGGATTAAGACATGCAGCTTACCAAAACATATATGGCAGTCTCAATACAAGCTGTCATTTCAAATAGTAACATCGGCTTTTTGCCTTGTCAATCTCATCTCGTCTGCAAAAACTCGTACTCCCTCTTCGCCGTGGCATCGTCCGGATACGAGCGCAGATAACTACTCATCAGCGTCGCCGCCGTTTTGTAATCATGCTTATACTCATAAGTAACGATCTCATTAAACTTGAGCGTCTGCATCATGCCGTTGTCCTCAATATTCATCGCCGCCTGAAAAGCCGCCAGCGCCTCATCGTATTCTCCCATCTGCATCTTACACAATCCCAGCTGATTGTATATCTCCGCCTTCGTCTGATCATTCTCCGTATACTGCGCATAGATGGTAGATGCGTAATTGTAATCCCCAAGCGCCTCATAGGTTCTTCCCAGATAAAGCGCTGCGCCGTATTCAGTCGCTGTTTTCAGATTACTCAGATGACTGCGTGCATTCTCATAATCACCCATATAATAGCAGATCCGCCCCATATCATAATCCGAAATTGACTTCTCGTTCTCTGTCAGTGCATTTTGCAGATAGATAAGACCTGCATCTTTATATCCGTATTCTTCAAGCGCCATATAAATGCGGATCATCTGATCGTAATTCTTGCTGTCCAGCGCCACAGCCTCATTAAAGTCGGCCTGCGCACCCTCGAAATCATCCTGCGCCAGCTTCACGCATCCCCGCAGATAAAAGGCGTCTTTCTCCTTCGGTCTCAAGGCAAGAATCGCACTGTAAGCGTTCGATGCATCCTGCAGTTGTCCGTTCTTATAATATGCTGTGGCAAGATAATAGTTGATGTCAAAATCAATATCCTCCACTCTGCCGCCTCCGCTGTGGAGCGCCGCTTCCAAATAAGTCACCGCGTCGCTGTACTGCGTCATTCCCATGTAGGAAAGTCCCATGCCGCGATACACAAGCTGTTCGTCTTCTCCGGCCTCTTTCGCACTTGCGAAACAGTTTAACGCCTCGTCATATTCCAGCGCTTCGACTGCATCCATTCCCTGCTTTAAGTAGCTTACCTGTTCGCCCTCACCGCAGGCGCTTAAACATACTCCTGTCAGAACAACCGCCAAAGCGCATTGTATTTTTCTTGAATATCTTCTGTCCATACTTCCTCCGTACGGTGTAGGTGTAACGTGAAATACCATTATTATGATACCATACAAACCACCCAAATCCAAGTGGCGGATTTCATTTTCAATCATTTGTCAAGGTCTGTCGGTCATAAGTTCCCGCACACGAAATCTTTCATGATTCCAAAAAACTCCCTCACCATATTATTTAATTGAAAATATACGTTAGAACGCGCCGAAATACCGCTCACATCCTGAAATCCCGCCGCCTTTGCCAAGTGCACGCCCCTGAAAACATGGAAGTTATTCGTGACAATGCCGACGCTCACATCTTTTCTTCCGATCAAATCCATACTATACGCAATATTCTCCGACGTGTCCGTAGATTTATCTTCCATTATAATGCGTTCCGGTTCAATCCCTTTCTCCGTGAGGTAGCGGTACATTCCCTCCGCTTCGCTGCATGGCTCGTTACTGCCTTGTCCGCCCGAAACAATGCAGACGGTATCCTCGTTCACCGTCAGATAATCATACGCCGCATCCAAACGGAATTTGAGCACCGCGCTCGGTCCGCCGGCTTTCATCTGCGCACCCAGCACGATAATATAATCCAGATTTTCTTTCCCACGGTCATGGAATCTGCTGATGATGCATCCTTCCACGATCACAAACAGTAATACGCCCGCAAACACAATACATACAAAGGTTCTCCTAAAGACAAGCGGTATCTTGTCCCACATGCCAAAGTGCAGCATCCAGGCAAGTATGAGCAGACACACTCCTCCTGCCGCCCATACAAGATAAAATTTGCTTCCGGACTTAATCATAAACACGACTGTACAGTAAGCAAAGCAAAACAACGCCGCCAAAACGCAAACGATACTCATAATCTTTTTTCCCATCCTAATCCTCATTCCCGGTCATTATCGCATACTTCTTTTTGTTCAGACAAGAGCCGCGCGTATTTCTTATCCAAAAAAGTTACGCATATCATCTTAACAGATAATTCTTAAATCTACCGCGCATATTTCTTAAGATTTTACAAAAAAAGAGACCGTTCAGATGCAAAGCATCTTTCAGACAGTCTCTTCATCCCCTATCATATATATTATGATTTCTATAATGACTTAATCACTTCCACGGTTTTATCATATGCCTTCGCCACATGTTTCATATAATTCAGGATACTCTCCTCATCATAAGGCTCCGAACGCAGCTCTTCTGTCAACGGCGCCGCATATTCCATAATACTGCCCAGACCAAGATTACCGCACAAGCCTTTTACGGTATGAGCATATGTGAACGCTTCTTTCCAGTTTCTGCCTTCTACTGACTGCTTCAATCCATCGTAGTTTTTATCATCCAGAAACTTCTTCAACATTCTCAGATAAAAGTCTTCCTTGCCCATGAAGCGCTTGAGTACCTCGTCATACTCAACTCCGACCGTAACCAATTTATCCTTCATCTTCTTTTCCCCCGTGTCAAGTTTATTCTTGTAATATCATGACTATTAATATATACGTTTTATCTCTATTAATAGATTACGTTGTTTTGAAATAAATATCAAGTATTTTATTTTTTTCAAGCATAATTTTTGCGCAAAATTAAGATTGTTTTTCAGTTGAGGCATACGGAAAAATATGATAAACTATTGGAAAATCAATACAGTAAAGAAGAAAGGAGTCATTATGCCGGCGGAAATAAAATGGAACAATCGTTTTAATATCGGTGTGGACAGTATCGACAAGGCACACCAGAAACTTTTTTCAATTGTCGGTAAACTGGTTGCCCTCAACGAAGACACAGCAAAACAGCAGCATGCGTGCAGAGAAGGCATTAAATATTTTAAGAGTTATACAATCAAACATTTTGCAGATGAAGAAGCATATATGCAGTCAATCAATTATGCCGGATACGCTATGCATAAAAGTCTCCATGACAATCTGCGTGACAAAACGCTTCCAGCTCTCGAGGATGAACTGAAAGAACAGGACTACTCCGTTGAATCTGTTCAACATTTTCTCGGAATCTGTATCGGCTGGCTAAACGGTCATATTATGATTGAAGACCGTGCCATCACCGGTAAGAACGCTAACAAATGGGTACATCAGACTGCAGAAGATGAAATCGAATCTCTCTCCAAGGCAATCCTTCAAGGATTACAGATACTGTGTCAGGCCAAATCACAGGTCATTAGTCTGCACTACGGAGGCGAGAAATTTTCTACGGACAATACCATCTGTTACCGCCTGACTTATGTTTCCAAGCATAAGGAAAAAGGGAAAATACAGCTCTATCTGGTATTCGAGGAACCGCTTGTTCTCCGGACTCTCACGGAGATTCTCGGCGAAGACATTAAACGGATCGACAAGACCTCTATCTACGCCATGAAAATTCTGTCCGAACAGTTTGTTGATTATATCAAATCACATTTTACATTCGATAACAGCTATCGGCTGGAGAAGAATGATATGATGACCTTTGACCAGTTTGTGCGCACATTTGACAAAACATATCCGCCCTACAGTCTTCTGTTCAATTCGAAAGGCAAAGGATATTTTGCGTTCTGTGCAATTTTGTAAAGTTTCTACATACAAAAAAGACCGCCGTTTCACGAATAACATTTCGGGAAACGGCAGTTTTATTGATATCACATTCTTACATGCGGAACACGAGTCCGATACACATACCTTCGTCCTCTCTTCTTGCGAAGATATCTCCATCCATCTTAATCATAATCTGTCTGGCTATGTAAAGCCCCAGACCGTTTCCGCTCTTATCCTGCGCATTGCTTCCACGAAAAAAACTGTCAAACAAATGCGGCATCTCGTTCTGCGATACGGGAGATCCGGAATTATACACTTCAATTACCTGACAATAATCCTCTTCATACAGTTTCAGGCAGATTGAGTGCCCGTCACCGTATTTCACGGCGTTTTCCATCAGATTTTCCATCACCTCGACAGCACGGTCCACATCGCCTTTTAATAACTTATTCTCATATTCGCCGACTACAAATTCCGTCATCGAAAGTCTGCATTTCGGCTCGTAGATTTCTCTGATTTTATCAATATAATTTTTCAGGTAGAATTCTGAGTCCGCCACGTCGATTTCCAGAATATCCTCGCTTGCCGTACTCGCGATTTTGTGCACAAACTCCTCTATCTCCAACGCATGCTTCTCTATCTGGCGCACCGCATGTATTTTCTGTTCCTCTGTCTTATAGATTTCTTCCCGCAGCGCCTTGGCATAAAGCTTGATCGCGCTCAAGGGGATCTTAATATCATGGGATATCGACAGCAACAGCAGTTTCTTTTCCTTTTCCAGATTCAGGGCTTTTGCCCTTGATGCATACAATGTATCTCTGAGCATGGCAATACCCCACACAAACTTGCCGAAAAACCGCCCTCTGTTCTCTTCCACGTCTACCTGCAGATGTCCCTTGGCCAATTCAAAAGGCATCTGACTGAGCAGATGAAATGGCTTGACCACCTGCATTCTGATATACCAGAGCACTGAAAACATCATAAGCCACGAAACAAATAGCGCTCCCTCCGCAATCCACAAAATATGCTGATTCGCTGCGCTGACGACATAATCAAATCTCACGAACCCCATCAGCTTTCCCTTCACTGCAAACGGATATACCACACTACTCATTCCGTTGCGGTTCTGATAGAAGGCAAGAAACTCTTCTATGCCGTGTGGCATTTCTTCCGTATCAGCCACTTTATCCGCATTCCTTCCTATTTCCACATTTCTTCCTATTTCCGCATTCCTTCCTGTTTCCGCATCATTTCCTACTGTCTGCACGCCAAGAAAAGTCACTTCCTTCACATACCGCATATCACGCAGATCAGGCTCAGTAAATGCACCCGCATCTTCTAAGCCTTGCATGATCTGATTTATTTCCACTTTATAGCTTGTGTTTTCACTTGCGTTCCTATCCCGGCAGAATAAATATAACAGCACTGCCATGACCAAATAAGTCAATACAGAAACGGCTATGATCCGGTTATATTTCTTCATATTTGTAGCCCACGCCCCACACAGTCCGTATTCTCTTGGGGTTCTTCGGCTCCTCCTCGATTTTATCCCGAAGCGTCTTGATGTGCACCGTCAATGTCTGGTTTTCACTGAAGCTGTCCACACCCCATATCTTATCAAACAAATATTCTTTGCGCAGCGTCTTCCCCGGATTTTGTATAAACAAGACCAGAAGTTCATATTCCTTTACGGTCAACGCAATCTCTCTATGATTCAGAAACACCTGTTTTGCATCCGTGTCAACGGATATGCCGCCTGAACAGATGACCGCCTTCTCCTGCTTCATACCGTACTCGCGTCTCATAAGCGCCTTCATCTTAGCACACAAGAGTTCCATGTCCACAGGCTTCTCCACGTAATCATCCGCCCCTTGTATGAATCCGTTCATCTTATCCTCTTTGTCCACTCTGGCACTCAGGAAAAGGATCGGCGTATTGCTGTATTCTCTGACTGCAGCGCATACCGCAAATCCGTCCATATCCGGCAATGAAACGTCCAGAATGATCAGCTTCACCTTATTTTGCGTCAAATATGCAAGCGCTTCCTCACCGCTAAAGACACCTTGTACAAGGTAGCCTTCCCTCTCCAGAAAAACCCGTATCAATTCATTTAGTTCCCGGTGGTCCTCCACCAGCAGAATATCCGTCATCCACGCTTCCTTTCCCTGTCAGAATCCCATTTCCATCAGCCATACCGACAGCTTCTTCTCACGCTCTCTGTTTTCTTCCTGCCCTTTGTACTTGCCGAATACATACTCTCCCTTGATGCTTCCGTCCTCGATATAGAGCACCCTGTCGCTCTTCGCCGCCACTTTCATATCATGGGTAACAAGCATAATGGTCGTTCCCTCGGCGTTGATGCGGTTTAATTCCTTCATGACTTCTTTGGAATTTAACTGGTTCAGGGCTCCAGTCGGTTCGTCGGCAAAAATCATCTTCGGCTGATTGATGAGGCTGCGACAGATGCACGCCCGCTGCAACTGGCCTCCGGACACCTCATTGATATCATGTTCTGCGATTTCGCTGATACCCAGCTTATGCATCAGTTCTTTTGCCCTGTCATTGATCTGCTTTCTGTGTTCTTTCCCTCTGCCGTTCTTAGATTGATATGCCGGCAATATGATATTATCATAAATGCTCAGATTTTTTAACATATACATCTGCTGAAATATAAATCCCATCTCATTCAGGCGCAGACTGCTCATCTGCGCAGGATTCAGGGCATTGATATCCTTGCCGAAGAAATCGACTCTGCCCGCCGTCAGATGATCCATCCCGCTGACTGTATACAGAAGCGTAGATTTACCGGAACCGCTCGGTCCCATGACCGCTACCATCTCCCCCTCACGAATCTCCATATTGATATTCTTTAGAACATTGTTCTGTCTCTTGTTGATAATATAAGTTTTGCACAAATCTTTTACTGTCAATGTATTCATATTTTTTCCTTTCCCGATGCTTTCTCTTTTCTGATGCATTCCCTTTTCTGATGCTTACTCGATATCATTTACTTCCTTCAGGTCTACTTTCTTCACACCGCCTGAGCACAGCGCCGCCGTAACGCCCGTCACCGCAAACAAAAGCAACGGATAGAGTGCATATACTTCAACTGTTCCTGTGACCAGTTGAATGGACGTCGCGCCCATTATAGCGAAGATCGGACCGATAATATACGGCGCGAGTAGATTCGACAACAGTGTCCCCAGCACCACGGACACTGCCAGAATCATCATCACTCTGACGGTCTGCCAGCCTTTTAAAGAGCGGTTTGTAAAGCCGATGCTCTTTAAAAGCGCGATATCTCCGCGTTCCTTCGTCATCATTGTCTTCATCAGAAGAACCGTGATCAGACTGTTGATGATCAGTACGATCGCTACGATAAAGTACATCAGTGTATCAATCTGCTCAATGATGCCGCCGATCATACTGTCAAGAGCCCCTTTGGCATCCTCAATCCTATAATCTGGGAAGATTTCTCTCAGACGCGCACACGCCTCCTCACTCTCCATCCCCTCTATCTCTACCTGTATGTTCATGATTCCTCCCGCGTAATCCGCATCAAGCTTAGTGCTGCGGCTCACCCGGTAGCCCTGTCCCATATTGATCATGGACTGGTATGTTCCGGTGATCATCATCTCCTGTGTCCGATCCCCCATCTTGAAATAAATTGTATCTCCTATACCTACTCCCATCTTCTTTGCCGTCATCTCCGTAATCATTACTTCATTGGCAAGCTGCGGCTCCCTGCCTGACAGTACGCTGTAATGCCTATCCCAGCTTCCTAACGCCTGCAAAGTATAATACGTAACGCAGTCCTCCGGATCGTCGGAATAGCAGGGAATCATATAGCCCATATCCGCTCCCGTCACCGCCTCGATCCCATGCTCGCTAAGCGTTCTCTCAATATCCTCCATATCCCGGAACAGACTGTCCATATCCACCGTATAGGTCTCACCTCTGCCGGTATCCAGATAAGCATCTGACGGACTGATGGAAAACTCGCTGATGATACCGTCGCTTTTCAGTGTATTCGCCGCACTGAGTGGCAGCAGGATCAACATCATCCCCAGACAGAACGTTACGATCAGTACGCCGAAACGACGGACACTGCTCAAAATGTCATTCAGCGCAAGATAGAAGTACGGTCTCATCTTTGTCTGTTTCCAGAGTCGTAGGCGGCTCTTCGCTCTGTAGCGCTCCCCGTCAGAACCGCTCCTGATCGCTTCCAGCGCAGATATCTTCTTTAACTTATCAGCGCTTGCATAACAGAACAGCAGCACAAGTCCGACAATCACGGCGGCACACGCAATGTTGACTGCAAAATTCTGCTGCGTCTCTTCCACCACAATATTAACGATCGCCCGTTCCAGAATAGCCTTACCGAAGGGCACGCTGCATACCAGCCCGATCAAAGCCCCCACCACGGAAAGCGCAAGATATTTGATCAGATACAGACCCTTGATCCCCGCATCTTTTAAGCCGATTGCCTTCATGATACCGATTTCTTTATAATCCTCCTGCAGAGTAAATACGATCGTAAAGCGCAGCACCAGAAAAGCCAGCAGGATCAAACAGATGCTTACTACAATGAGAATCGCCGCAACCAGCATATCCATGATATAGCACATGCGAATCGTTTCCGGTCCGTCAATCGCACTGATGACCCTAAAGTCCTGTTTCTTCCACTCGCTCTCAAATTTCTCCTCGTCTGCATAATTGACATTATAGATCCCGGTGTATACAAGATTTTCCTGCCCGTCATATACAGATAGATCCTCCTCCGTGATAAACAGACGCTTAAATCCCATCATAGAACTGCCGAACACCGCATCTTTCACAATGGCGGCAATCCGAAACTCCTGCTCCTTGTCTCCCACACGGATGGAAACCTTATCTCCCACCTGCAGATTGTTATTGTCCGCCTCCAGTTTCGGGAACGCAATCTCTCCGGGCTTTAACGTCAGCTCCTCTCCGTCTTCCGTATAAACCTTCATGAAATTCGTAGGAATCGTCTGGATAAACAGCGTATTGGTCCTCTGATACGCCGTCTGCGCCGGATCTGCCTGACATTCGGCAATGGTCACATCCTCATTGATCAGATTGAATCCTCTCACTACCTCATATTCAGAAAGCCACCTTTGTTCATGAAGGAATTCGGCAATCTCATCGTTTTGTCCATCCGTCAGGGCGATCGCAATGGAATCCGGCACCTTGGACATTGCCAGAAAGTGATCGATCGCACCGTTTACCGCAATCAGATTATCCACACTGCTTGCAAGAAACATTGACGCTAATATGATGAACAACAATAGAATGATATTCGTTGTCCGCTTTCGTTTTAAATCTTTTTGAAGTATTCGTAAAAACATCTGTCATTTTCCTTTCTTATGAATGATTTACTCCGCATCTGACTTTGCGAAATCTACTCGAGTCTTATGACAGTGTAATGCATAAATTATTAAATAATCATTAAAAAAAGTAAATTCGCGAAGCAAATTTACTTTTCCAATCTATATGTTATCCAATCCAGCGCTTTAATACGCCTTCTACAATCTCCGGTTCCAGAGGTTTCGCAGTATGCTCATTCATTCCGGCGTCTATCGCCGCCTGTACATCTTCCGCGAAGGCATTGGCAGTCATTGCAACAATAGGAATCGTAGAAGCGTCAGGTCTGTCAAGCTTCCTTATGGTCCTCGTCGCCTCATGACCGTCCATGACAGGCATCATGATATCCATCAGAATAATCTGATAATCGCCCGGAGCCGACTCGGCAAACAAATCAACCGCCTCTTTGCCATTCGTCGCCAGAGTGACCGTAACCCCCAGCTCCTCCAGCATATACTGGGCAATCTCCTGATTCAGTTCGTTGTCTTCTACAAGGAGAACATGTTTGCCTGCAATCTGTGTCGGTTCTTCTTCCTTCTCCGCTTCCGGACTCTCTTCTGATACGGCAATCTTCATCGGTAAAATCACCGTGAATCTGCTTCCCTTGTCAATCTCACTTTCAATCTGTATCGTTCCACCCATATTGTCCACCAGCTTCTTGGTGATGGTCATGCCAAGACCCGTACCTTGATAATTCGTTCTGGCGCCGCTTTCCTCCTGCGTAAAAGGTTCATAAATATGTTTCTGGTAGTCTTTACTCATACCGATTCCGGTATCGGAAATCTCAAAGCAGACCTTTGCGGTTCCTTCTTCCTCTGAAAGCACGCGGCACGCCATATGTACGCTTCCGGACGGCTTATTGTATTTCACGGCATTGCCGGCTATATTGATAATAACTTGTTTGATATGCAGCGGACTGCCCACGAAATATTCATGTGTCATCCTGTCCGGCTCTTCAAAATCCGTCGTTAATTTGATATTCCGTATCGCCGCCTGTCCGCTCACAATAACCGCACAGTTATGAAGCAGGTCTTTTAAACTGAAGATTTCATCGGCAAACTCCACATTCCCGCTTTCCATCTTGTTAATGTCGAGCACATCGTTGATCAGAGACAACAGATGTTCCGCCGACGTTTTAATTTTCTTCCTGCAGTCTTCCTGCCGCTCTAAATCTTCCGGATTCTTCTCGGCAATATTCAGCATACCCATAATTCCGTTAATCGGCGTCCGCATATCATGCGACATATGGGAAAGAAATTCGGTCTTAGCCTGATTCGCTTTCTGCGCTTCACGCATGGCAACCTGCAGCTCGCCGTTCTTGACTTCCAGAAGATGATACGACTTCTTTCTCATGCGGGACACAATACCGCCAAAAATCAATACAAATACGATAATTGTGCTCGCAATAATAATAACGTCTTTGCTCTGATGCAGATAATCCATCCAGTCGTAGCTGTCATACGGGATATTCATATACTGGTTGATGACGGCTTCTTTCTCATCCGTTGACACCATTCTCAGAGATTTGTTCATCACGTTGAACAGTACCGGATCCATATCGCTCGCTGCCGCCAGTGTGCTGCCCGACTGATAACGGTAGTTATCCCACTCAATCAGATCCGAAAACCTCTCATTCTTGGATTGATAATTATACTCAATCGTGTTGAGCAGCGTAATATCTGCATTGCCTTTCTTGACCATCTGCAAACACTCTTTGGCGCTGTCACAGTAGACAGCCTGCTCTCCGAGGGCTAGGTAATCGGCCCAGTAGGCGCGTCCCTTGGTCAGCGCTATGGTTACTTCATCATCCGTCAAAACAAAGTCGTTCTTAGAAATAATAACCGCATTATAAGACATAAATGTGCCTGACAGCTTAATATCCTCATCCTGTGAAAGCAGCATATTGTTGGCGCCCACATAGAAATCAATCTTTCCCTCAAGAAGCAGATCCTTCCAATACTCGCCCCTGTCAAGCGGTACGAACTCCATAGCAAGTCCGCTTCTTTCTGCAACCGTCTTTAGGATCTGAATATAGATTCCGTCGCTCTCCCCCTGCTCATTGACATATGCAAGCGGCTTGGTGTCCTTATAGAATCCGATTCTTAACAAGCTTCCGCTGTCGATAAACGCCTGTTCTCCCGCAGCGAAATTCTCCCGTCTGTCCCCGTAATAGCGGTTGACAAGTTCCTGATCCAACGGCGGGGTGTCTACATTAATCTCTTCAATTCCTCTGTTTAATTCATCAAGCAGCGCCGTATTGTCTTTCCATGTAATATAATAGTAAGGCGCATACGCAAATTTGCCTACCAGACACTGCCCTTCCAAGACTTCGGTCAACGTGTGGACAGCCACATCAATCTCTCCGTCTGCGAGCGCCTCCTGTAATTTTTGTGTACTGTCATATTGCTGAAGATTAGGATTGCTGATTCCATTCCGCTCCAGATACTGCAGATATTCCGTTTTGCGAATATAACTTTCCACCACGCCGAACTTCATATCACGCATACGCTCAAAATCCTCATATGCAAGATTACTGCCACTTTCTACAAATAAGCAGCCATACGTGTATCCGCTTGGCAGCGCCGCATAATCAAATATCTCGCTGCGTTCATCGGAATACTGCGCCGAACCTACCAAATCCACTTCTTTGGCTTCAAGCTTCGCAAGCGCATCATCCCAGCTGTCGCAATTGACATATTCAATATCCCATCCCGTATATACGCATAATTCTTCCAGATATGCCACATCCATACCGCCGTAACCGTCGCTCTCCGAATATGTATGATAGCCTTCCATCGGGAAGAAAGCCACCCTGACGGTACGCGTCTCCTGTGCCCGGGCATACGCCGGAAACAATGCAGACAACACTACTGCTGCCGTAAGCAATGCCGATATGCTATATAGAAAATCATTCAGATATGTCTTCTTCATAGCGCTCCTCCATGCCAAAGTATTTTATTGAAAATAACACTTGTTA
>VSOA01000041.1 GCA_009774585.1 Lachnospiraceae bacterium | reverse complement strand
ACCTCGTAGGTGAAATTATCATCGGTCCCACTTCCTCACAGTCCCTTCCGATTCTGCAGGATTATCTGGAAGATTGCGGATTAAATATACTTAAAAACAAAATCAGCATGTCGGACTGCCCTCTGCGCAAACCGACATCATAAAAATCGAAACATCAAAATTTCCTATCATAAAACACCTCGGATATCAGTTAGTCTCCGACATCCGAGGTGTTAGTGCGTTCATTATAAAATATGTTCTATTTTGCCGCTTTCACAGAGGTAATATGGGGATTAACGCCCTCATACCAGTACAAAAATCCTTCCATATCAATCTTATCACCGATCTTCAAATTCTTTACCGCTGCATATACATCCGTCGTGTTATCGCAAAGATAAGACTCTACCGTAAATGTATATGTATTGCCGTCAAGAGATACATTAAAATACAAATCGTCTCCATCCTGACCGGAACCATCCCAGTTATATAAAAATGCCACGTCATTTCCGTTTTCATCCTGACCGGCAGATTCCACTGTCATTCCCTTAAATGTAACGAATTTGTTCTGATGATTAATCAACTCCTCTGAGCCAAGCAAGGATGTAACATCCATAGCCTCCGCCACATAGTTTCCGTCCTCGATTTCAAAAGTAGCGCCTTCTGCAATCTCCACTTCTCCTGACCATTCTGCCTTGTAACCGGTAACTTTAATCTTGGTGCCCGGTTTTAACTTATCATAATCTGCTTCCGAACATGTCATATTATACACAAAATATGCGCCGTCCTTATCCTGCGTATATACGGTAGCCTTGTCATCCCACCATGACTGTTTCGCCTGTACATATGTCTCAATAACGACTTCCGACTCCAGTTCGGCAGCCATATACTCATCATATGTCATGACGCCTTCCGACTTTGCATCCGTATCCCCGCCTTTTGAACCGCAGCCTGCACACGCAAATACAAGCGCAGAGGCTAACAATACTGCTATAAACTTTTTCATTTTTTCCTCCATTCCGAAGGGTACCTTCGTCACCTTCACTATGTAGTTTATAGATTATCCTGCCAATAAACAACACACTAAGTATACATGAATTTTCCAATAAGTCAATAACCGTTGAATAAGACGCTGTCGATGAATCATGTACATTTGACAAGCGCGCAAAAATACTCCGTCTATATCGAATCATTTCTGCGCTTTTTCACTGTCTGCAGAATCACATAGAAAATCATCAGAATCCATACGACGGCCAGAGAGGCAAGCAAAATCACCGATGTAGCCGGCAGCTTTCCCAATTCTGCTTTTTCGGAAGATACTCGACTGTTTGACATGTCAATCTGGTCCAGCCGATACAATGCCCTCATATCATCATAAAGACTAACCATATATTCCTCGTCCACCGTTTGTCCTCTTCTGACTGATTTCACTGTATTCTCAATAAGCTGTCCGGCAGCGTCTCTGAGCGATGCAGATCCTACAAACACCGGCGTAACAAAGGTGTTCTCTACATTATCAAGAAGCAGCTTCGCCGCCTTAATCTTCACATCATAATATAAAGCATTGTCCTCTCCGCCTCTTGAAAGATAATCCTGATACTCCGCCGAATCCTGCGCTTTAGAAGTCACCGGAACATATCCTTCTGTCTCGGAATAAGCAATTTGTACATCGTTCGTCAACAAATACTGTGTGAACAGCCAAGCTGCTAACACTTCCTGTGGATCCTCCTTATTAAAAATGCAGACGGAAGGCCCCTGTGATATCATGCGGGGATTTTCCGTATCAAACTGGGGAATCGTCATGACTTCCGTCTCAAAACGGACCAGCTTGTCCTCACTAATGTCCGTAAGCGGTGCATCCGTCCCCATCCAAGTTGCTCCGGCAGTGGAATCTATAGCAAAGATACACTGTCCGGCATTGAGAAAATTCGCAGGATAACTTGATATCTTAAACGTTGAGAATGCTCCGCTGTCGGCGTGACCGGCTATCGTATATAACAGACTTTGCGTAGTATCATTAAACAGCAGAATTTCACCCTCGTCCGTGGAATACCCGGCATTCTGCTGTCTGAGCATCTGGATCATCATATTGTCGGTGGATTTATAGATGAACGGAATCATCACTTTCTGTCCGTTGACCATGTAATTACCGTCTGCATCCTGCTCCATAGCCGCCTCTGACACCTCCCATACGAAATCCCAAGTAAGCGTATCGGGAAGCGTATATCCCAAGTCCTCGACGTAAGTCTTATTGACGTAACATGCTTCCGTAGAACGCATATACGGAAGCGCGTAATAATGCCCGTCAAATGCGCATTCCTCCAGAAACTGCGGAATGATCTCACTTGCTTTGGGAGACTCAAACGCTACCTGACTCCCGCCAAGACCATATTTTGCATCTGCAAACAAATTCTCCAGTGGAACGACAAGGTTCGTCCCCGTCAGATAAGTGGCGATATGGTCCGGATATGTGATACAGACATTCGGCGTCGTATTTGTTGCGATATTCGTGATAACATCATTATATATTTTGCCGTAATCCGTATATAAACGCAGATTGACCGTAACATTCGGATACAGTGTCTCGAAGTCATCTATCGCTTTCTCATAAATCGCCGTCTGCGTCTTATTGGTATCGTTTTTCGCCCAGAAGGTAATCTCATACTCCTTCGACGCGTCAAACTCTTCCGGTATCTCAAATGCCTCAAGTCCCACTCTTCCGTGGCATCCGGTCAGCAGAAACATACAGGTAAGTCCGGCAGAAGCCGCCAGACATCTTGGATTTCTCGTGAAAAATCTTTTTCTATCCATTCTTATTCCACGCCCCTTTTCCAAACATTAACCGCTATCCTTTCAGTCCTCCTCTGGATACTCCTTCCATAATTTTCTTACGGAATATCAGAAACAATATGATTAGCGGCAGGGAAATCACCACTACCGCCGCCATCATCGCCGGAATATTTTCACGCCCGAAACCGTTCTCCCGAATCTCCTGAATCCCGTTTGACACAAGGAAGTATCTCTCGTCGTCTGTGATAAGTCTTGGCCACACATAAGAATTCCAACATTCAATTACTTTTAAGATTGTTACCGTGACAAGCGTAGGTTTCGAAATAGGTATCATCACCCGAATCAAATATTTGAAATCGGAGGTTCCGTCAACCTTCGCCGCATAGTAGAGCGTATCCGGTATCTGTTCAAAGTTTTCTTTCAGCAGATAAATATAGAAAACGGATGTAACGGAAGGCAGAATCAATCCTGTAAACGAATTGCGCAAATCCAGATTCGTGACCGTCATATAGTTCGTGATGATAACAAGTTCATTCGGAATCATCATCAGAGAAAGGAATATGACAAACACGATATTTTTACCCTTAAAATCAAGGCGGGCAAAGGCAAAGGCCGCTAACGTAATCACGATCAGCATAAGCAACGTAGTTGCCAGTGTAAAAATCACCGTATTTACAAGATACTGTCCGAGCGGAACCGCCGTAAAAGCATCCGCATAATTCTGCATGGTAGGTGACAACGTATAAAATCGGGGAATGTACTCAGAATTGTATGCCCCATAACTTTTTACCGACGTCAGAACCATCCAGTAAAAGGGAAACAGCACAATCACAGCCCATACCGTCAGCATGAAGTATGTGATACTATCCGCCGCCAGTTTCCGCCTGCGGGCTGTCAATTCAATTTGCTCATAGTCAGTTCTGCTATCTGCATTCATCTTTTCTCTATGCATGAAATACACCCTCTATCCTTATATCCTTATATCCCTATATTCATCAATAATGTACATTCTTCTTACTGATCAGCAGATTGATGCATGTAATCGTCAATATAATGGCAAATAATATGATTGCTGCCGCAGACGCATAGGAAGGATATCCGCCGCTGTCGCCGTACAGCATATCATAAACATAACCGACAATCGTATTCATTTCCGCCGCGTTTAAATTTGTACCAAACAAGGCAACTACGTCACTATAAGCCTTGAATGCACCGATAAACCCTGTGATAACCAGATAAAAAATCATGGGGGAAATCATGGGCAGTGTAATTCGCATAAAAATTCTGAATTTCGATGTGCCATCCACTCTTGCCGCGTGATAATATTGTCTGTCTACCCCGGATAGCGCTCCGGTCAATATCAGAATCTTAAAAGGCATAACAACCCATACCGTATAAAAACACAGCACAAACATCTTCGCCCAATACGGTCCGTCAATAAAGTCTACGCTTGTCCCGCCAAGCGCTGTGATAAGCAGATTGATCATACCTTCCGAATACGCCGTTTTCTTGAAAAGGATCATGAAAACCATGCCGACCGCCAGCGTATTGGTCACATACGGCAGGAAGAAGATCGTCTGCAGTAATTCACGAAGCGGTCTGACTGCTTGTAATCCTATGGAAATAAGCAGCGCGATTCCCGTGGAAAGCGGTACTGTGATAACAACCAGAATAAACGTATTCTTCACAGCCTGCAAAAAATACGGATCATGTAATACATATGAATAATTATAGAATCCGGTTCCGAAATAAGTCTGGGACGCAGAATTATATCCTTCCTCAAACGAATAAACAAACACATCAATCAAAGGATATACCATAAAAGCGCCCAGAAAAAGAATTGCCGGCAAAAGATACAGCCATCCTTTCAGACTACTGTTACTAAATTTCCTCTTTCTCATAACGAACATACCTCTGCGTCTATCCGTTTCTCTGTTTCTCTCTCAAACAGGAATACTTTGTGCGGTATCAGGCTGAATCTGACGATACCGCCTTTCACAGCGCTGTCTATTCCGATGTCCGCCTTCGTCTCTGTACCGATTATGGCGCGCACCACCTCATTGAGACATTCTTTGTGCATAGAAACGACGCTGATATCCCGTCCCATCACTTCCACACGATTCAGTTGACATCCGAAAGGTCCGTTTTCATTCAACATAAATCCCTCCGGTCTGACGCCGACATAAACATTTCGGTCGGGTACGCCGCCTACGGCAAGGACCGCCTCGTCTCCTATATAGAGTCTGCCTCCCCCGATTTTCCCCTTAAAAATATTAATCGGTGGCGTTCCGAGAAACTTTGCAACAAACAAATTAACCGGCGAGTCATACACTTCCTGCGGCTGCCCGATCTGCTGCACCGCCCCTTCTTTCATCACGACAATCATATCGGAAATACTCATTGCCTCCTCCTGATCGTGTGTGACAAATACGGTTGTAATCTTAGTCTCCTGTTGTATTCTGCGGATTTCCTCCCGCGTCTGGAGCCGCAGTCTGGCATCGAGATTTGATAACGGTTCATCTAACAGAAGTACTTTGGGCATCTTCACCATCGCACGGGCAATCGCAACGCGCTGTTGTTGTCCTCCCGACAATTCACGAGGCTTTCTTTCCATCAACTCATCTATCTGCACAAGTTTTGCCGCCTCCGCTGCTTTCTTCATCATCTCTTCTTTAGACAGCTTATCCTTTCCCTTAAGATTTTGCAGCGGAAACAAAATATTCTGTCTAACTGTCAGATGCGGATATAACGCATAATTCTGAAATACAAGTCCAATGCCTCTGTTCTCCGGAGGAAGCCCTGTCACATCATCCTCTCCGAAAAAAATTCTCCCTGCGGTAGGCTTCACCAATCCGCTGATCAGGTTAAGCGTTGTGCTCTTACCGCATCCGGAAGGTCCCAATAAGCCGATTAATTTACCATCCGGAATTTCAAAATTAAAGTTATCAACAGCAATCACCTCATCACGTTTCTTCCTGTCCCGACTCGGAAATTTCTTGGTCAGATTCTGTAAAACTACTTTCATACCGTTACCGTACCTTTCTCCCCGCTGCAGCACGCCCCGCAACGCTCCCGCTGCTCCACGCCCACTGCAGATTATACCCTCCGCATAAACCGTCTATATCCAATATTTCCCCGGCAAAAAACACCCCCGGTATAAGACGTGATTCCAATTCACGTGATACTTCCGTGCAGTCTACACCGCCTGCACACACCTGTGCCTGTTCATACGGGTTGACTGCTCCGACAATCACGGTCAGAGAACAGAACAATCGCTCTAATTTACTCCGTGAAGCCGCCGGAACAAGACTAGCCGTCTCCGTCTCCTTAATATCTGCCAGCTTCAGTAACAGTAGTCCGATTTTCTTATTGACTATACCGGTCACGAACTGTTCCATCGTCTGTTCGCTCTGCCTTCTCCATCTATCTGTCCAGAACGGCTCATAACCTGCATCCATATCCGCTTCGCTTACGGTATCATCTAAATCCCGCTCATAATCAGGCAGCAGATTTATCTCCACCGTCACACCTTTTTTGCCTGACAGCGCATATGCCGCATCTCTGCTCAATTGAAATACCGGAATTCCGGAAATACCGTAATCCGTCCATTGCAGTTCGCCGCGTTCAGACCGCACGGATCGACCGTCTATGCGCAATGTCAGTTTCGCATCACAACGCACGCCTGCCACACGTTTGTAAAAATCTTCCTTACACTTAAGCGCGGCAAGTGCAGGTACTGTCGGTATGACTCTGTGTCCCAGAGCTTTCGCCAAAAGGAATCCCGCCCCGTCTGATCCGGTCTTAGGAGCCGCTTTGCCGCCGCAGGCAAGTATAACCGCATCATATTTCTCACTCTTATTCTCTGTCGTCTCAATCACCAGTGCGTTCTGACGCCGCACAATGCTTTTCACTTGCTGATTCGTATGTATTGTAATCTGCAAACGTTCCAATTCATATCTTAAGACATCCAGCACTGTGGATGCCTGTTCGCTCGCCGGATATAGATACCCGTTCCGGTTCTTAATCCTCATTCCGAGTCCGGTAAAGAACTCCTTGGTATCTCTCAAACCAAAGTTCGCGTAAATGCTGTCTATAAGCATTTTCCCGCTTCCGAAGTAGTAATCGGCTCCCATCAATTCATTGGAGAAATTGCATTTGCCGTTACCCGTGGAAAGAAGTTTCTTCCCCACCCTGTCATTTCTTTCATATATCGTTACCAGTGCGCCCATACGCGCCGATTGTATGGCGGCCGTCATTCCTGCCGCACCCCCGCCAACTACGGCAATCTTTCTACTCATATTCCCTCCCTGCATCCTTAGCTTGAATAAGATTCAAGGAAATTATATAATTCTTCCTCTGTCTCCACATACTTTCCCCGCATAATTTCCGTCTGCAGCGTCTCATTCAGACTGTCCAGCAGGATATCCGTATTCATGTACAAGGTCTGTTTATCCTCCCGGTACACTACAATAAAATGGTCTGCCACCATAAGATAGAATCCCTTGTCTTCTTCCAGTTTATAGTATTTGCAGATTACCACCCTGTCCTTTGAAAAAGCAGTCAGTTCTATTGTCTCAAACCCCTGCTCCAATTCTGTCAGCGGAGGATTATCATCATAAGATTCCAGCTCCTGAAGCAGCCCCTCCCTATCCAGTCCGATATATTTGACAGGCACGCTTTCTTCCGTCTCGTGTACCGTACCGCTTATCAGATCCACTTCTTCTACAAAATAAGCTGTGTCCGCAGTTACCACGGGAATATCTCCCACCGCTGTCTCTATCACCTGCTCCTGCATATCATAATGAGCATCTTCCTCATACTGTTGTTTGTCTTCATTACGAGTCTCTTTCATCTGATATCTGTTTGGGTAGAAAAACTGCTCCGCCTTAAGCGCGGTATACCCTCCTACGCCGAGCATAACGCTCGATAAAACAAGAAAAAGACTGATACGTCTTAAAAGTTTCATCCCTTTTATAGCCCTTCTTACCGGATTTCTTGTAATCAGTATCAGTCATTTCGTAAATTTTATGCAGACAATCTCATTATTTTATCGGAAGAAAAGTATTCTCCTATCTCAAAACTCCGATATTCCTGCCAAGCATAATAAAGAAAAATCCAAGCGGTATTCTGGATAGTTCCGCTTCCCCTATCACTTTTAAAATCATCAAAAAAGTGATATAGAAGAACAATCCCACCAGTATACCGATCAACACCGTCAACGCGCCGCCTACCGGCTCAAGCAACAGCTTGCTCATAATCACAACCACCACGCCGGAAACTCCTGCCGCCGCAGCCGGGAAAACTATTCCCCCAAGCCAGTCCTGACGATATTTCAGATTCCTGCTGACAAAGAAAAAGTTCAGCCCTCCATATAAAGCAAAAAATGCAATTAAAGCATATATCACACCATCCGCACCCAGAAGCGCTTTCTGTACGAAAAGATAGGCAATCAGAGTATGCGCTAACAAAGACACTACTGTCGTCAGCAGCAATTCTCTGAGCATATGCGTCTTATACAATATCTGTGCAAAAAAGAAGCAAAATCCATAGAGCACTATGATAATAACACCTTTCTGTATCCACAATACTTCCGTATCGACTTCTCCCTTATACAAACTTGTAAGCATCGCTCTTGCCAGAGCCGCCAGATAGATTGCAATTGGGAATGCCGTGATAGACAATCTGCGGACCGCCTTGCCGATTCTGTCACGCATAACACGATATTCTTCTCTCTCGTACGCATTGCTTATTTTACCTGTCATCGTATAAACACTGAGTATGGCAAATACTGTAAATACACCGATAAAAACCGCAAACTTTCCGTAATAACTCCCCCACAGCGCAGTCCGTGTCTCTCCAAGATTCTTCTTATTCATACAATAATTGAACATTCGCTGATCAACAATCATAAACAGATTGGACAAAATTGCAATCAGCGCTATCGGAAAGCTGTTGGCAAATATCATTCTTTGCAATGAATACTGCGTTTCCAGCCGTTTACTGTTATCCATGCCAAGCTTGCCCCGAAGCGTACCCGAATAGACCACAAAAATTACCAGCAGATGAATCAACGTAATCAACTGGGATAACATCACACCCAGCATAGCGCCCATCGCACCGTACGCATAGCTGTATGTCTCGTTCTGTTTCAGAGCGGAAACTTTTAAACCGTAAGTATATGACATCTCTCCGAAAAATATCGCGCATATTATCATGACAATGCTTTCGATATACTGCGAATGCGCCGTCAGCATACCAAGACCGAACCCGCTGAAATATCCGCGGAATGTGCCTATAAATGCCGCGAAGACAATCACCGGCGCCACTGTCAGAACCGCCATACGGCTACGCGGCTCCAAAATAAGAATGTCCGCAATAAATGAAGAAAAAACAACGATCAGAACAGCCGCTGTTACGCTGACGATCAAATCCATGAAAAACGCCGCGCGAAAGGCTTTTCTTGCACTTTTATACTGTTCACGTTTTACTCTGTACCGGATAATCGCCGACATGGCGCCCGTCATGCTATATGACGTAAACAGCGTAATCAGAAGAAAGATTTCAAAAGCAGGCGCAAACAATCCAACCCCTGCATCTCCAATTGTCTTTGACAGCGGAATCCGCATAATTAACAAGATCGCATAGGACAAAATCCCTGCATATTGTACCAACGGGTTCTTGATCGTTCTATTAAATAATCCGTTCTGCGTTCTTTCTCTCTTTCGTAACTTCATCACAATACCATATCCTTTAATC
>VSOA01000410.1 GCA_009774585.1 Lachnospiraceae bacterium | reverse complement strand
CAGCAACAGAATCCCGATAGCGCAGCACGCCGGAACATCCCACCTTTTATCCTCCTTCATAATGGCGGATATTCTTGCCTTCATCATTTGCTTTCCATGATAAAAATATGTGGAATATGCTTGTCCATCCACTTTCCCCATCTTGATACATTCAAGCAGCGCCTGTGCGTACTCTTCCCTTGCAGATAAATCTTTTCCCTTCACCACCGCTTCATCGCAGGCAACCTCTACGTCCCGATAGCTGACCACTTTTAGGAGATAAATGAACGGCTGAAACCACAAAAGCGACTGCATGAACAACATAAACAGTTTATAGAGCATATCCTTATGCCGCATATGAGTACATTCATGCAAAAAAATAAAATGCAGAACCTGTCCGCTATAGTCTCTGTCCGGTATGATCAGCACCGGCTCTCTAAAGCCGATTAAAAACGGTTCTCTTGCCTCCTTACTCCGATAGAGAAAAGACCTTTCTCTTTTTCCTTCATGCAGCCCCGTTTCCAGAACAGCCGATTCCAGATTTTCCTTAATGTCTGTTTGTGACACAATGCTCAGCCGGTTAATACAGCTCCTTCGGAACCGCACATAATTCCGATAATGGAATGCCATGACAAGCAACGCTGAAAGAAGCCAAAATAACACCGCCAGCCTTTTCCAATAAGTATATAACAAAGACGGCAGCCCGAAATGACTTACGACCCGGAGCACATAATAATCCAGCCTGATATTTCTTTCCAAAAAAAGCACATGCCACAGCAAGAGCTGCAGCGCCAGAATCGCCCATATTGCCTTTCTCCATTTTGCACGCATCATTCTGCTCCTTCCCCGATACTTCTATATCCTTCCTTTATCTCCCTTGTATTCTTCCCTTATCTGCGCTCCTGCTCAGTCCGCATATCCACACTCTTTTCTTCAACAAATGCCCGCAAGTCTTCTATATCCTGAGAAGAGAGCCCTTCTCCGTCATATAGTGCCGTCACAAAGTTTTTAAGGGAATTTTGATACAGTCTCTGTAAAATATTTCTGCTTTCTCTTTGCAGGTACTCCTCTTCTTTTACCAGCGGCGTATACCAGTTAATTTTCCCAACCTTCTCTACGCTGACAAAACCTTTCGCCTCCAAGCGGTTCAAGAAAGAGAGAATCGTCGGTGCAGCCACATCTTTCTTCAGATGCTCCTCAATCTCCATTCTGTTGACCGGTCTGTCATATTTCCATATAATCATCATAATTTCCAGTTCCGATTCCGGCAGTCTTTTCATATCCGTTCTTCTTTCTTTATATTTTTTACATTTGCCTAAATTAGATTTATACATATTCTACAATTGCCTAAAATATATGTCAATATAAAATATAACATTTGGATTTTCACGGGAAAATATATTATAAGAAACGCGCTTGGGACTTTGCCTTTTGAACGCGTAAGGGAGTCTCAATCACTTGAAACTCCCTCTTCCTCTAATTTATCTCATCCTTATACTTCTCATACAACTCCATCATCTTGCCCATATCTTCATCGGACACATTGTTCTGCAAATACTGCTCCACTTGCGAGATGGATTCACTGTTGACGCCGTTGCCCACAATATCCATGACATCCGACAAGGTATCGCCGTCGGCATATTTCTCAAGAATCTCCGTCGCTTCCTTCTTGTCCGATTCGTCCATATTGTTGACAATCTCTTTCGCCTTAGCTGCCGCCTGCGGGTCCCCCGTGCTCTCCAAAGCTTTCTGGAATACTTGTTCCATAACCTGTTCCGTCACTTTTTCAGTCACTGCAGACTTAATCCCGTCCGTCAGATTCCCCCGGATCAGTCCGACCAGAACAACCACACAGACAATGATGACAAGGCTTAGGAAAACGACCATTCCCACACCTTTTTTCTTTTTCTTTCTGCGCCTGCTCATAATATCTCCTCTAATCAAACTCTATGTTTCTGTCTTTACTGCTATCTGGCGTGACAAATCTTCCTCTTAAATTCATTCATGCCGCTACAGTTTAAAAGCCGCCTCCCGGCATCCCCTATGCAGCGCCTCGCCAAAATATTGCTTCGCCATGCGGATATCCTGTGCCACGCCGAGCCCCTGCTCGTATAACAGCCCCAGTCGGTAGAACGCTAATCCTAATCCCTGTTTTGCAGACAGTTCATAGAAATAACGCGCCTTTTCATAATCGACAGCAGTTCCGTATCCATACTGATAACACATACCAAGGGAGCATTCCGCCGCGGCATTGCCCGATAAATCCACTGCTTTTTTATACCACGCAAACGCTTTACCGTAGTCCTGTCCGACGCCTTTTCCATGCAGATAAAAATTGCCGATATTATTCATCGCCCCGGTAGAACCGTTTTCGGCCGCCATACAGTAATATTCAAACGCCTTTTTATCATCCTGCCCGACAAACGTTCCTTCTTCGTACAAGATTCCCATGCTCACCTGCGCACGGGAATCCTTTCCGTCATGCGCAAGCTCCGAAAGCTGCAAAAATGTCTCTTTTCTCTGTTCCATCGGAAGGATGTCAATTCCTATCCGTTCCGCATAAGAAACTGCCGCGCAATGTTTCCGTTTA
>VSOA01000409.1 GCA_009774585.1 Lachnospiraceae bacterium | reverse complement strand
GAGGAATACCGCCCTCCAGCGTCCCTGCCGGACAAATATACTGGCAGAAAGCAGGTTTCCCCATCCCCATATAATCCGTGACTGCAATTGGCAATACCAGCACAAATACAACGAGAACAATATATTTGAGATAAAGAAAAGCTTTTTTCAGCTTGAATTTCGGCGTCGGAATCTTATGGAGCAGTTCCTGCAGCAGGCCAAACGGGCACAGCCATCCGCAGACTGCTCTGCCGAGAAGAATCCCGAAAGCCAAAAGTAACCCTATCACATAAAAACTGACCGTATAATTCGTCGAGCCGTTCACGGACTGCAGTGCGCCAATCGGGCATGCCATTGAAGCCGCCGGGCAAGAATAACAATTGAGTCCGGGATTACAGAACTGCTTCCATTTTCCCTGATACAATTTTCCACCCTTATAATTCATCAGATACGGATTGGAATACCCGAATGCCGCTATCTGTATTAATTTTCTTTTCAGTGCATGTTTCATCTGATTCTTCTCCGAGCCTTATATTTTATCACTCATGACGTTTGCGTCACATTTTATATTCTCCGCACACAATCACTTCTTTTCAGGAAACGACTCTATCCCAGCCCAATGCACTCAAAACAGATATTGACCGCCTTATTCAGCACAACTCCCGCTTCGCCTCTTACTACTCCGCACAAGACAAAGATGCCGGCGGCTATCATTCCCCCGATCCTTATCATCTTTCTTGCCTTACTGCTCATCCAGATATTCCTCCACAAACTGCTTATATGCAGCTACATCCGCACCGATTACAGAGTCTCCCACAATATTTCCGTCTTTGTCAACGAATATCGTGGTCGGCACCCCAATCACGTCTTTCAGGATATCGGCAAAATCCGCGTTTACAATCATCTGTGTAAAATCCGCATCTGCATTCTGCATGATGTTTACCGCCTGCTCACGATGTTCCGTATCCTCTTCGCCCGCAATATCAATGACCAGTCCGACTATCTGCACATTTTCCGGCATCTCCTTCGCCCATTCTCCAAGCTCCGGCATCTCTCCCACGCACGGGCCGCAGAATGTTCCCCAGATATTTAACACCGTCAAATCCTTTTCGCCAAAAATATCCTCCGTAACTGTGTTGCCGTCCAAATCCTTCGTCGTAAAGGCAGGCATTTTCGCTTGATCGTCCTTCTGGTCCGATGCATCGCTTTCACTTGTCTGAGTCTGACCTTCTCCGTCTATGCCTGTTTCCGTCACCGTGGATTCCTCATTTGTCTGCGGCTGATCTGCCGCTGTGTCATTTGTCCCTGCACCGCATCCTGCCGTCAATATGACTGCCGCAAGAAGAGCGCCGCTTAATTTCATCCGTATGGCTTGTTGTTTCATTACATGTCTCCTTCAATTATTCCTTTAACATTCCTTATCAATTGAATATACTATAGAATTTCCGGACATGCAACGCTTTTCGGAGTAGCAGCTTCCTCTGGATGACAGCTTCCTCTTTCGGCCTCGTCATCTTCCATTACAAGTTCATCTCTCCGCCAATCTGCCGTCCTTCATATTCAGAATCCTGTCACAGTCTTTTGTCAATGCTTCATTATGTGTGATCATGATAACTGTCTGTCCGAAATCCCTGACCGCACTCGTCAAAAGCTGCATAACGTCATCCGTCGAAGACGAGTCAAGATTGCCCGTCGGCTCATCCGCCAGAATAATGGCTGGTGTGGAAATTAATGCACGGGCAATCGCCACCCTCTGCTGCTGTCCTCCGGAAAGTTCCGAAGGAAGTCTGTGCTCCAAGCCCGTTAACCCGAGCGACTCCATAATCCTGCCAAGCAATTCCTTGTCTTCCAGATGTCCTCCAATCTGTACCGGCAGCACAATATTCTCATATACCGACATCACGGAAATCAAATTGTAATTCTGAAAAACAAAACCGATTCTTTTACGCCGAAACTCTGTCAGCGCATCGCTTGACAACTTCCCGATATTTTCCCCTTCTATGTAGATTTCGCCGGAAGTAGGTCGATCCAAGCCTCCGCAGACATTTAAAAGCGTGCTCTTACCGCTTCCCGAAGCGCCCACGACCGCTACGAACTCACCTCTGTTTATCACAGTGTTCACATGATCTAAAGCATTCACCACATTTTCACCTTCGCCGTACTGACGGCATACATCTACTAATTCTACTACTTTTTCTTTCTTCATTGTCATCCGCCTTTTCCCCTATCATTATTTATGCTGCCGTTATATTTTTTTATTCCCGCGAGCAACGAGCCAAGCGATTGTTTGCAAACATTTGCCTTAAACCCACACTCGATTCGCAACGTCAGAAACACCGCTAGAGTTTACGATCCCCGACATCGGTCTTTCTATTCGGATAAATCATGGATAGCGCAACAATTACCACCGCTAATGCAACCCCCGGAAGAACCGTTCCATTCCACTGGAAATAAGGAATCGTCTCAGAGAGTTTGCCTATTGCCGCCGCACTTACAAGCTGTCCGATTAAGAACCCCGGCACCACAGCCCCCAACACCGTATAGAGATTCTCCAGCCGCAGTACTTTCAAGAGAAGCCCCTTCATCATACCAATCGCCTGTAAGGTC
>VSOA01000408.1 GCA_009774585.1 Lachnospiraceae bacterium | reverse complement strand
GTGCATAAAAAAGGGAGACCTCAGTCTCCCAAAATACCTTCGCCAACTTATGCAATTTTGCTCTTGGCAAGTTCCGCCAATGCCGCAAAACCTTCCGCATCGTTTACTGCCATCTCTGCCAGCATCTTGCGGTTGATTTCCACATCCGCCATCTTCAAGCCATGCATGAATTTGCTGTAAGAAAGCCCGTTCATCCTTGCAGCCGCATTAATACGTGCAATCCAAAGCTGCCTGAACTGGCGCTTTCTCTCTTTCCTTCCCACATAAGAAGAAGCCAGCGCCCTCATTACGGCCTGTTTTGCCACCCTGTACTGTTTGGACCTGGCACCCCTGTAACCTTTTGCAAGTTTTAATACCCTGTTATGTTTTTTTCTCGCGTTCATTCCGCCTTTAATTCTTGCCATTTTTCATTTCCTCCTAAACACTTAATCAACATTCACCTTCCGGACTTAGGAATTGTTAAAAAATCCACTCTGCGCCAAATGCAACGTTATCTCTTAACAGTTCCTTACAGATACGGTAAAATCTTCTTCATATTCTTAACGTTCGTAGCATCCGTGATTGCCGGTTTCCTCAGGTTCCTTTTCCTCTTAGGGGATTTCTTTGTTAAGATATGGCTCTTGTACGCTTTGCTTCTCTTTAATTTACCGGTTCCCGTTAATTTAAAACGTTTTGCAGCAGACCTGCTTGTCTTCATTTTAGGCATATCAATTTCCTCCTGTTACTTCTTTATTTTCTCTATTTTAACTGCACGAATTAACGTTTCTCAGTTAAAAACATGGTCATACTCCTGCCTTCCACCTTCGGTGCCTTTTCCACAACCGCAATATCGGAAAGTGCTTCCGCAAAATCATCCAAAATATGTTTGCTGTTTGCCATATGCGCCATCTCGCGTCCGCGGAAACGGAGCGTAATCTTCACCTTATCCCCTTTTGTTATGAACTTTCTCGCCGCGTTTATCTTTGTATTCAAATCGTTGGAGTCGATATTCGGCGACAGGCGGATTTCCTTGATTTCGATTATTTTCTGCTTCTTCTTGGCTTCCTTTTCTTTCCTCGCCTGCTCGTACCTGAACTTTCCATAATCAACAATCTTGCAGACAGGCGGCTTTGCCGTAGGGGCAATCTTCACTAAATCAAGCCCGGCTTCATCTGCCAGCCGCATCGCATCCCTGACGGGCATAACCCCTAACTGTTCCCCATTCTCACCAATCACACGTACTTCTTTGTCTCTAATCTGCTCGTTAATCATTAATTCACTAATGGCCGTACCCTCCTCATAATACAAAGTCAAATGGGGAAATTCCGTTCCCCTCCCGCCGCGCCGGACACCTGTCAGCTCTGCTGACATCCTTCCTTTGGGTGCCCATGTGCATAAAAAAAGTGGACAGCATAACTATCCACTTCGCATACGTTCTTTTAACCCTCCCGCCATTTACAGACCGAAGGAATTTTGCACAAATTCCGGCATCTTATTCCGCTCCCGCGGAAATTTGCCGTTTCATGAACGCCTGCCAGCCATTGCCGCAGGGTGAGAGTGGATACTCTGCTTGGTTGTTATATACACAATACTTAATGAAGTATAACACCCCTTATTAGAAATGTCAACCCTCAATTTTTCCGCAGAAATCTTTTCGCAACCATTCAGTCTGAACTGTTACATCTTTTCCCGTTCGGGCAAACCGCATCCACGGAAACGCCGCAAAGGACTCCTGCGCGTAAATCCGCTCATTCTCCAAACACCACCTGAATCGTCTCCGCACTCTTTTTAAAATCTTCCATCCTCTCATCATCTGCCGACTGCGAATAAGTAACCGTATATACCTTATCCGCCGCAATAATGTACACAAGCTGGTCAATCTGCATATCATCCACCTTACAGGACAGTTCGATTTTATATGCGGGACATCCGTCGATTTCCATCTCCGTCATGCGGTAATCGGTCACGGAAGCATTCTCCCCGTAAGTATCCCGGAACTCCTGTTCCGCCTTCTTCCTGTACTCCTCCGATTCCATGGCATCTTCGAGCACACCCGCGTCAATGCCTTCCGAAACCGTATAATAAATATTGGACGAATCCAACGGATGACGCTCCGAGAGATACATCCCTTCCACTTCCCCGCTCGCCACATATCCGGTAGGAAGCATCAGCGTACAGCCGGTATCGTTATAACAGGTATTTTTATAAACCGCCCTGATTTCCGTATCCACGGATTCCTGCAACACCGTACTCTCCGCAAACGCCGATAATTCCTCCGCCGCCAAAACCGTATTCGCCGCAAACATACTCCCTGCCGCAAGCAATGCCATCGTTCCCGCCGCGGCTGCCGCAACGGCTATGATTTTCTTCCTTTTCAGTTTTTTTCCCGCACTTTCTTTTCTTACGCTTTCCATATTTTCCATGCTGTCCACTCCACAAATATCCTCATATCTTACGGATTCCGTTTTTTATTATAGGGAAAACGGCAAAAATATGCAAGCCCGAAATCACTTTTGTCACCGAAATACATAACATTTCAGGCTGAACCGTTGCGAAAATACCGCATTTAACTCAACCGTCCGTCTCCCGTAACCGCTCTACAATACTCTGTCCTCCCACAACC
>VSOA01000407.1 GCA_009774585.1 Lachnospiraceae bacterium | reverse complement strand
CCTGTGCTTCAATTATTATTTTTAATTTGGTAACATATTTTATTTCTATAACAGAGTCAACCTGTATGTTTCCGCTGGTCATCGCATCCATAGCCACAGTTCCTATGTATATTTTCAGTCATACTATCATACTATCCTTTGTATCCATTTAATAACCCCTATCCCAAGTTTACTTCTAAATCCACTGTTAAAAGCTTCTTCTATACTGCAATATACGACATCACCATCCGCAGTATTGTACAACATCACTTTGTCTCCACTTATACACAGAATTACAAAAGAATGACATTCATTCATATTTCGCAATACTACATTTCCAATGATACATTCCTGACGGCTGACAGAATCCACAATCTGACTCTTATATCTATCCAGCAATGGCACAGCGTCATCATAGAATCCCAGCGTTTCAACTTTCACTCTGTTGCTGTATATATCGCCCGTGAGATAATACTTGATTCCTCTGACCTTTGCCTCGTCATCTCCGGCAATATCACCGTCATAACCGATATTTTTTCCAGTATTGGCATTCATGACAATAGCCCTCTGCCATGCATCGACCCTGAGTTCATTTGTCATCTGTAACGCAAAGTTAATACCATCCGGATTATCTGTTACTACCCCGTGTTCAAATTCATACACCGTGACATTTCCGTATCCGTCAGAACTGTCCCCAATAATGGTAAAGTCATAACCGATATGTAACTTTTTATATTGCTCGCCTACCATCTTGCATGCAACCGCCCAGCACCAGTGTTTTCTATTTTGAATATACTTAAACCTATCTATTCCCATCAATTTCATACGCCTTATTAGTGCCTGCGTTCGGTGTACCCATCACTTTGCTATAATCAGGCGGATTACAAAAATCACTTTTAGTGACAGGAGAAAATTGACCGGAATCAATCGGTCTGATTTCTCCTCCATATCTGCATATCAAAAATGATTGCATAGTCAATGTATCTTCTCCAATTGGACGACCTGATGCATTCTTAGCACGATTTCTGTCTGCAGAGTTAAACATACCGTTATCTACAATTCTCGTCTTTTCATATGTCGTCCTCCAATCACCAATTATCTCCGGACGACACATGTGTCCTGTCACTGGACCGCACAACCCGTCCTTACTATTGACCCCTGTTCTAAGATACGTCTTAATTTCCGTTGGCGGATATATCCCTTCTTTGGGAGTACAGATTCCAAATGATGTAATATTACAGTTATTTTCATCGCATCTCCATTCTTCTAAATGATTTCCTTTATGCAATAAAGGATGATTAGTCGCATAAACCCCATGACATTTCGGGAGATTAAGTTTCCTTTTATGGCTTCCATTTGTACAAATTAACGTTGCACCTCTTACAAGATATTCATCACGACTCATCGTATTCCTCCTTCACATACTTCCAATTCTTTTAATCCGATTCCTTTGACGTTCCGCTTCAGGATGCTCTCCACCAAATCAAGCCTTCCAACCATATAGTAATGGTCAAATCCTTTTAACCGAAATATCGCTTTTCCTTCCGTTTTTTCATAATCAATGACTCCTTTCCTGATAATGCTTTTATCTAAGTTATACTCACTTTTTTCATTCAGGCATTCTAACTCTTCCAAAATCGGAAGATAGTATACTTCTGCTTTCCCATGCTGCTGGTCTAACAGCACAATTTCTTTATAAACGATATGCGGTTCGTACATATCAAAAACCTTTCTTACTTCCACTGATACCATCGGAAAAGGAGCATCTACAATACTGGTGAATACCGTATTTTCATTCTCGTGAATCATGCAAATCTGCCGATGCGGAATCTTATGGGCGTCATGAATGTTGAAATCCCTAGGGTCAATCCTCCTGAACCATTTCTTTATCTTGGGATAATTCGTATATGCTGCATCCGTTCCCAACAAATAAAACTTCATATCGTTACTTCCTTCTGTGCAATTCCAAGTTCCACCATCTGCTCCATGTATGCACCATACAGTACCTTAATATCTTGAACTGCTATTTCCGACCAAATCGGTAATTCATATACTTTTCTCACAATTTTATTCAAATAAAACATCGTGATATAAGCATGGCACAGCGTATATCGCCGTCGTATCTCATAGATTTCGTCCTCTCTTAAGCGGATGATTTCTTTAGACGCCTTCTGTCTATATAACATGATATCTTCTTCGATATCTCTGTAGATAAATGTCGGTGTCCAGTAAGCACAGAGCGGATTCTCTTCAATATATAAATCTTGATCAAACAACGCAATCTGAAACTCATAGCTCCGTGTAATAACACCACTATTCAGAGGAGATATAACGATATACTGCAACTCTTTTGTCTGGCCATCATACAACTGCTTCCATCTCTGTAGCAGTTTCTCTATCATGCCAATGACTTCCCTGTCATATCTATACTGATCTGTTTCATAATCCGTCTTTATGCTCAGTAACCGGTTCTGCCATATTTCAGCAAAAATTCTTGTAGATATCTCTATCAACTGTTGTTCTCTCCCACTCATTCCCTCCTGCATAGCACTCACCTACCCGTCTTTCTTAATTCAGATTCAGTCTGGCTCCGTTCACCCGCATCTGCCCATCCATCGTCATCTGCG
>VSOA01000406.1 GCA_009774585.1 Lachnospiraceae bacterium | reverse complement strand
ATACAATATATTGTGCATACATTATCTTTTTAATCTACATATTGCAATTTACACAATTTGTTAATTTTTTGGTAAGAAAAGCAAGTAAATTATACGGAACGTAAAATACGGGAGTATCATGACATAAAAAAGGGTAATTCAAGGTCGCGCGAATGTGTTATACTGATAACGATACTTATTTTATGTAAAAAAGAAATATCGGGGCATAGAACGTAGAAATATCGGATTGCCAAACAGAATGGATGGAAAAATGACAGATTCGTATGTATGCATTGATTTAGAGACTACCGGGTTGAATCCGAAGACAGACAGGATTATTGAAATCGGTATTGTCAGAGTACAGGATAATGAAGTAGTTCAGGAGTGGGAAACGCTTGTAAATCCGGGCAGAAACTTGGAAGAACGTATTACAGAATTGACAGGGATCAAGGATGAACAGCTTGTATCGGCGCCGACGGTGGAAGAGGTGCTTCCGACATTGCTTGAAATAGTGGGAGACAATCCGCTTCTCGGGCATGGCGTTTTGTTCGATTACTCTTTTGTAAAAAAAGCGGCAGTCAACCGGAAAATGGTATTTGAGAAGGATGGAATTGACACGCTTAGGATTGCACGTAAGTATCTGACAGATTTAGAGAGCCGTGGTTTAGGGTATCTGTGTAAGTATTACGGTATCAATCATAACGCGCACCGGGCGCTTGGCGACGCGCGGGCTACGGTGGAGTTATACCGGAAACTGACGGAGTTATTTTATGAAAAGGAGGAAATGCAGGGAGATAAGAGTCTGTTTCGCCCGAAGAGGCTGTGTTATCATGCGAAGCGTGAAACGCCTATTACGATACCGCAAAAAGAACAGTTATATAAACTTGCAGACAAGCATAAACTGATATTAGATTATGATATTGCAAAGCTGACCAGAAGTGAGGCTAGCCGGCGGATTGATCGGATTCTTGCAGAATACGGACGATAGTCTTCTGCATGGCGGAATTTAACATTTCCGCGATCGGATAGAGTTCACCGATTTTCTCGGGGGTATGCTGTTCGGTGTATATTTGACAAAGAAGGCGGTAAGTGGCGCTCACATCGGTGCCGGTAGAAACCGAAAATTCCAGCATGTTGCGCGCGTCATCGACATAACCGGCGTCATAAAGCATTTGTGCCCATTGCTGCAAAGTGCGTACAAGCAGCGTGTAATTCTGGTCATAGTGCATCAGAAGATCAATATTAGGCGCGCCGTAGCGTAGTTTGAGGTCTGTGTTGCTGATTCCCGTGAAATTGACGATAGGAAGTTCGCTTAATGACCGGATAATCTGCTTATAATCTTCGGCTTTGGGGATGTCTTCCAGAAGCGTCATCGGGAAATCCTCCAAGGAGAGTTTGATATAATCCAAGTCGTCCAAGGGCTGGCGTCTGGTACTGTTTGCTTTAAGTTCCCGTTCCCAGAAATCATCTTTATGAATAGCATCCTTCTTTTTTGAACTGAAAAGGTAGAGTGCGATTATGGCAGAACCTATGAGAACGCTTGCATTAATTATCAAATTCATATATAATATCCTTTCAGAAAGTGGGGAGGTTTCACACTATGTTTAATAGGAAACAAAAGAAGATTATTTCTTCAATTATTATTATCGTCGTGGTACTTGCAATGGTTCTTCCGTTGATACTTTCCGTGGGAGTATAAGCGAAAGACTAGTTTATTTTAACATAAATTTCTCATGTGGGCAATTTAGAGTGAAAGAAAGGTACGGTTTTTCATGAAAAGGGTGTCTAGGGTAATTCCGCTTGTGATAGCGGCGTTTATGGCTGTCACGATGCCGGTTAATGCCAAGGAAGATAAAATTGAATCGGGTATATATGTCAACGACATGAATCTGTCCGGCATGACAGTTGCGGAAGCAAAGAGCATGATAGAAGAATATGTGAATTCTTTTGGAAGTGCAGAGATTACATTAAACGCGGTCGAAGGCGGAACGATTGCAACGACAGCATCCGAACTCGGATTAAAATGGGGTAATGAAACGATTTTGGATGAAGCTGCTAATTTCGGTCGTGATGGCGATCTTCTGCGATGTTATCAGGAATTGAAAGACTTAGAGTCCCGTAACAAAGTATATACGGTCAGTTTTGATTTTGATAAGAATAAGATCAGGACACTGATTGAGGACAATGCGCAGCAATACAATCAGGAAGCAGTTAATGCGATATTGACGAAGACCGAAACCGGATTTGAGATTGAGGAAGGACAGCCGGGCGTCATAGTAGATACGGCGGCTTCCGTCGATGCAGTATATGATTATCTGACGAACGATTGGAATGGTACAAGCTGCAGCGTCGATTTGGTGATTTCGGTAGAGGAGCCTGCAGGCAATGCGGAAGATTTGGCTAAAGTTAAAGACGTATTGGGAACCTTTACAACAAGTTATTCTACATCCGGAGGCGCCAGAAGTGCAAATGTGGCTAATGGTGCTGCTTTGATTAATGGTACGACGCTTTACCCCGGAGATGAATTTTCCGCATATGAGACAGTTGCTCCGTTTACGGAAGAAAACGGTTACTACATGGCAGGGTCATATTTGAACGGACAGGTAGTTGACAGCCTTGGCGGAGGGATCTGCCAAGTATCCACTACCTTATACAATG
>VSOA01000405.1 GCA_009774585.1 Lachnospiraceae bacterium | reverse complement strand
CCATAGTGCCACCGCCTGTATTTGATAATTACATTATACCAAATATAGGCGGTGGTATCTACTTTTTCAGCGGCCTCTATCATACAGCGGGGGTATTGTCATTATAGACAATAGAATGAAGAGAAAGAGATTATTGTATGTCTTTACGGGTGTACTTCCGGTATGCTATGGTAATTCCGATTATGGTAAAAACCATGCCAAGCATAAGTTTTCCGACATCCAGACATTTATCGGTAAGAATATCTGCGCCTTCGGCGTATCCGAAAGGGGTAATATACTTAAGAAATTCGGCACTGTCTGAAATATTTGCGACAATGTTCAGAAAATACATGACGATAGCAATACCGAGACCGATGCCAAGACCACCGCTCCTAAGATACGCGGAAATGCCGAAACAGATGCCGGCAAGTTCAATCTGCACGAAGAAGTAAGATAAATGCATCAGGCACAATTCGTTCCATGGGATTTCTTCCCCTATTATAATAACAGATACGATGGATAATCCGAAAACAACAATGTTCATAATAAGGATCTGGAGCATAATAGCGGCGAGTTTCTCCGTGATAATACGTATTCTGCTTACAGGATGGGTCAGCAGAAATTCCGCGGTCCGCTCTTTCTCTTCCTTGGCGAGTGCGCTGATTCCGAGAAGAGCCGCGAAGAAGGACCCGCCAATGCCTAAGATATTGCCGCATTCGATAGCATAAAAGCCGATTAACGTGCCGAAGTTAAGACGATCCATTCCGAAAGCAGAAGTAAAAGAACCCATGGAAGAAAACATATCATTCACATCTTCCATTTGATTTCCCATTTCCGGATACATAAACACGCATATCGACACAAAAAATCCGATAGAAACTGTCCAAATAATAAGGGATTTCCACCCTTGTCTTAATTCATGTTTGATTAGAGTCATATTCATGGAGCACTCCTTTTTCGGTAAATTAATGAAATACGATTTATATTGTTTTGTAAGAGTGATGTACGTTCTATTTTTCATAATAGTGCATAAAAATTTCTTCTAAATCAGGCTCTGATATCGTGAGGTCGGTGATTTCCTGCTCACTGAGTGTTTTGAGAAGAAGCCTGATATTTCCGGTGTAGAGGAAATTTACGGCACCATTCGATTCCTCAATATTGCGGATATCATCAGATTCGCGGAACTGCACATTGCCGTGAACGGTAATCCGTTTGGCGTTTGTTTTTGATAAGGCATCCACGCTGTCGCAGGCTATAATGCGCCCTTCCCGTATAATAGCAGCCCGCGTGCAGTTGTGCTGAATTTCTGAGAGAATATGACTTGAGAGGAATACAGTGGATCCTGCGCCATTTCTTTCCTTGAGGATGGAGAAAAATTCCCGCTGCATCAATGGATCAAGTCCGCTGGTTGGTTCATCTAGGATCAACAGTTCGGGGCTGTGCTGCAAAGCACATACGATAGCAACTTTTTTACGATTGCCGAAGGATAGCTCCGATACTTTGCGGGACGGGTTAAGCTGCAGCCGGTCGCATAACGAAGAAGCTTCTCCGCTACAGTCTTTTCCATGCAAATCGGCGGATAATTTTAGGATGTCACGAACTTTTGTACCGGAATAAAAAACCGCTTCAGAGGGGAGATAGCCTACTCTGGATAAGATTTTCTCCCGTTCATTGCGGATGTCCAGTCCAAGGAGCTGTGCGGAACCGGAAGTGGGAGAAATCAGACCAAGTAACGTGCGGATAGTGGTAGATTTGCCGGCGCCGTTCGGGCCGATAAATCCGAAAAATTCTCCCTCTTTTACGGTTAGGTTTGAGTCGATGATACCTCTGGACTTTCCATAGTATTTAGTTAAGTTTATAGTCTGAATTGCATTCATATTAATCCTTTCGCCTGGTATAAGTTTTTTTCCAGAAATCAATTATTTTGACAAAATCTTCTTCCATTTCATCGGCGCTTAAACCGCCTGTTTGAGTCTTTTCCCACAGATAGCCTTCAGACGCCCAGTACATTGTTTTGTACATCATCTGCAGGTCGAGTCCCGGAATAAACTGTTCGGTATTTAACGATGCCAAAAAAGGACTTGCCTTGAAATCGGTGTATTTTGTGATTAATTTCTGAATGTCTTCGCATACATCGGAATCTTTTTCATAATAGGATTTGACGACAAAGGTGCCCAAATCAGGATACTGCCGCATAATATCCGCTTTAATCTTTAATCCCCTGAACATCATTTCAAATAAATCATCCGAATGAAAGGAAAGATTTTCCTTAAGGGAACTGGTTGTAATCTCCATACACTTGTCCCAAAGGAAAAGATATAATTCGCGTTTGTTATAAAAATAATGAAAGAGCAGAGATTTGCTGATTCCGGCGGCATCCGCGATTTCGCTCATAGGACTCTTCTTGTAAGAGTTTTGTGAAAATACACGAAACCCGGCGTTGATAATGGCTTCCTGCTTTGATTTTGGTAAGGCAAAAAATTTCTCGTTCATAAGACTCCTTTGCATTAACCGCTGCGGTTAATTATTATTATACTCGGTTGACCGTTTTTGAGAAGGGTAGTTTTGAATGGGATTTGAATTGCCAGAAAAATATCAGTAAATGACAATATATGTTACAATAAAAAATATAGAATTAACGGATAGAAGGAATATTTATTATGTTGATATATAT
>VSOA01000404.1 GCA_009774585.1 Lachnospiraceae bacterium | reverse complement strand
ATACTGCATCACCTGATGAAGTGTTGCAAAAACAAACATCCGCCTGCTCTCATTGAGTTCATCAAGCTGCTCCTGCTTTCTGGCCTGACGTTCTTCTTCCTCCTGTCTGCTGATCTCCGCGCTGACGCCTTGCAGCACTTCTTTCAGATGTTGTAAAATATCCCGGAATCCCGCAGGACTTTCATTTGTAAATGTAACCGCCAGCCCTTTATCTTTAAGCGGCGTAATCTGCATGGCAATACTGTCCCCGCTGATTGTATAGCCTACCTCGTCGTGCGCCCGCTCAATGATATCTCTTAAGAATCCTTCGCCTTTCTCATTGCGCTCAAAGATATCGGATAATGTCAGACCATATTCCTGCATATCCTCTTCCGTAATAATACATTGTACCGTTGCCTCATTGATTTTCTTATATTTCATATAGCACGTTATCCTCTGTTTTCTTCCCCTTATCGTCCACAAGCCTAACGAATATGTAGAACTTTGTCAAGTCTAATTTTCTCCTTACTCTAATTTTTATGTAAGGTTAGTATTATTTTAACACAAAAATACGCAATAAGAAAGAATCTTATCGCGTATTTATAAGGAATATTATTGCAGCTTAAATTTTCCCACCTCTGTATTCAGTTGACCGGCAATGCCCATATTGGAATCCGCCTTGTGACCGATATCGCCGATGCTGTTCGTAAGTGCAACCGTCATCTCCGATACGTTACCGATTCCCTGCGCGCTCTCTCCCACTGCCGTCTTAACGCCCTCAACCATCTCTTTAATACTATCCATACTATATTTGAGTTCTTTGCTCTCCGATGCAAACCGCTGCATCATCTCGCTCATGCTTCCGACATCATTCTGATAATTCTCGCTTGTTTCCAGCAATTGCTCATAACCGCCCATTGCAGTTCGATTCATGAAATCAATCATCTCTTCCGATTCCGCTGCCAACTCATCAACAGATTGGATAACTTCTGTCGTTACTTTCTGAATCTCCGTTGCCGCTCCCGCAGAGTGCGTCGCCAATTGCCCGATTTCATCTGCTACTACGGCGAATCCTCTTCCTGCCTCGCCTGCTCTCGCCGCCTCAATACTCGCATTCAATGCCAAGAGATTAGTCTGCTGCGTAATACTGATAATATTTTTTGTAAGTTCCTTAATCCGCTCTACTTCTCTGGATTTCTCGATTTTATTCTGGACCGCAGCCGCCATGTCCGCCGCCTGATCAGCCGCACTCTGTCTGTTCTCCACGGCTCTGTTGTATACTTCCAGCGCATTCTGCTTAATCTGATTCGACGAACGGCTTCCCTCCTCAGACTGATGGTAAATCTCCTCAATTGACTCGAACGCCCGTCCGATAGAATCATTGACTTGATCCAAGGATGCGCTCGACTCCTCCATTGCCGCACTCATTTCCTCCATTGTCGCAGAGACATCGGCAATATTATCTTCCGCACTCGACAGTTTCTGTGCCATCACGCGTGAAGAATCGTTCAGTTCAGCAGAATTGCCTGCAATATTCAGCATAATACTTCGGATATAACTTAAGAGTTCGTTCACATTGTTTGCAATGAGTTCCATCTCATCACCTGTCTTTACGTCTAATGTCTGTGTCAAATCTCCTTCATTATGTACCAGTTCATATATTTTGCCATCCACGGCATGAAGGCTCTTAACAATCTTCCCCACAATTAAATTGATGACCAGAAGCGCCGCTGCCAGACAGATAACCGTGATTCCCACAGTCTGTTTAAAAATTGAATCAAGCCGGTCTATAACGCCCGAAGCATCATAGTCGCACCCGACTACTCCCACCACCTTACCGCTGCTGTTTATGATCGGCATATACGCTGAAATCAACTCCCCGTCTTCCGTTGAATCGATATAATCCTGCACATACGCTTCACCATTAAAAACACCCTGCAATTCCTGATACGACACTTCAAACAAATCTCCGAATGAAGCTTGGCTCTGTGAGCTGTCCGTATCTATCCCATAATATACTTTATTACCGTCCGTATATAATGTATATAAAAACCGAATGCCGCAATCTTGTCTGATACCCTGCAGCGTTACAAGAATTTCCTCATATTCTTCGCCGCCATCAGACTCGGGCGTCAGGCTTTCCAACTTCTGCGCATCAACTACTTTCGATGAAATAACCGCCGCCATCCGCGCCTCTTCCACTCCCATTGCGACCAGTCCGTCCTCCGTGCGCTTATATGAGTTTACTCCCATAACGATACATAGTACCATGATCATTGCGCTTGCCGGCAACACAATCTTATTGCGAATACATAATCCTCTTGTCTTATTTCGTTTCATACTGCCACCCTTTTCATATAAATTACCACCATACCATTGCCATTTTTCTTATTGTGTCTATTATAACAGCAAATCAGTTTGTTGTGCAATATGTATTTATTTCGATACAATATTCATTTTTTTTCGTCACTTTATACAATCTCATTCTTTTTTTGACATCTAATACAATTCTAAACTGTATTTCACACTCACCGTTCTTATTTTTCTCCGCACATTATAATTGTATTTGCAATTCATATATTTTATATAAATTATTAGACTTTTCTCTTTTCTTTTTCTATTTTATCTGTTAAAATAGTGTTAAGAAATTAAGATTCCTGCCGATACTATTAATAG
>VSOA01000403.1 GCA_009774585.1 Lachnospiraceae bacterium | reverse complement strand
TTCTTACCTTGGTATTGCTATTTTCGTATTTATCTGCTTGGTAATTGCCATTAATATCCTCAGTAAGATACGAAGCAACAAGAAGAAAAAAGAGTTGGAGGACAAGGCTGATACAGACTTGCTCACAGGTTTGACTAACAAACTGGCGACAGAGCGTAAGATTAAGGATTACATGACGCAGAATCCACAATCGCAGTCAATGCTGTTCATATTGGACATTGATAATTTTAAGAAAATTAACGATACGATGGGACATGCCTTCGGTGATGAAGTGCTTCGCTCGTTAGGACAGCAGATTGGCGTAATTTTCCGCGCAACCGATATTATCGGACGTATCGGTGGTGATGAATTTATGATTTTCCTGAAAGGAGTTTCCGACAAGCAAGCGGTCTATAAAGAGGCGAAGAAGGTAGAGAACTTCTTTAAGAATTTCCAAGCGGGCGAGTATGTGAAATACGCTGCAACGGCGAGTATCGGAGTGGCAATATTCCCACATGAAGGCAATGATTTTGAGACGCTTTACAAGGCGGCTGATCAGGGACTGTATAAAGCGAAGAAACGCGGCAAGAACCAGCTGGCATTCTACCGTGACGAGTGGGGACTTAAAGAGGGTGAACAGCCTAAGGCAGAGGACGCTGTAGATACAGAGTCAACAGACAGATAGTGAGTACTGCATGACGTGCTGGGGGCATAGTAGCATAAATATAATATAATGAGCAAAAGAAACGGAGACGGCAGAAATTTGACCGTCTCCTTTTGCATGTGGAGTTTGTATCAAAGAAACTGACAATTTATAGTGGCGATAAATTTTTCTTGACAATATACCCCATGGGGGTATATTGTATATGTGAAAGCAGAAAAGGGGAATAATAATGGGTGATAACGTAAGAACAGATGATAATGTTAAGGCCGACGATGTGTGTGCGTGCTGCCACCATAAGAATACACCGCGCGACGCAAAGGAACAGAAACAGCTTCAGAACCGTATTAATCGTATTATCGGACAGCTTAACGGAATCAAAAGCATGATTGACGACAATAGATATTGCGGAGATGTTTTGATACAGATTGGCGCCGTAGAGAGCGCGCTGCAAAGTCTGGGATATATTATTTTACAGGATCATATGCAGACGTGCGTTGTGGAAGAAATTAAGAAGGGCAACGAGGCGATTATGGAGGAAGCGGTGGAACTGATTAAAAAATTAAAGTAATCTGTAGAAACAAGAAAGGCATGTAGTATGATAAACGAAAAATTCCAAGTGACCGGTATGACGTGCGCAGCATGCAGCGCGCATGTAGAAAAAGCGGCAGCGGGAGTCGAAGGCGTCAATAAGGTAAGCGTCAGCCTGCTGATGAACAGCATGACGGTAGAATATGATACACCGGCAACACCGCAGGCAATCTGCGACGCGGTAACGGCGGCTGGCTATGGCGCAAGTCCCATGGACGCAGAACGCGCAGGGGCAGGAAACGGAACTTTTACCGGTGCAGGCACTGACAGAGAGGCGCTGGAGGATCATGAGACACCTAAGATACGGCGCAGGCTCGTTGCGTCGCTGTGTCTTTTGATACCTCTCATGTATGTGTCGATGGGGCATTTGATGTGGGGATGGTATCTGCCGGAGAGATTTGCAGGCGACCCGTGGGCTATTGCGTTATATCAGCTGCTGCTCACCGGGTTGGTGATGGTGATAAATCAGAAATTTTTTATAAGCGGCTTTCAGAGTCTGATGCATAGAGCACCCAATATGGATACATTGGTGGCGCTCGGAAGCAGTGCGGCATTCGTGTACAGTACGGCGGTTATGTTCCGTATGGGCGCTTATGTGGGCATAGCTGACCAAGAGATGGCGCAGCACTGTCTGCACGATATGTATTTTGAGTCGGCAGCCATGATCCTGACGTTGATTACAGTAGGTAAAATGCTGGAATCATACAGCAAAGGCAAGACGACTAATGCGATTAAGAGTCTTATGGATCTGGCGCCAAAGACGGCACATGTGATAAGGGACGGCGCAGAGATTACGATACCTGCACAGGATGTAACGACAGGGGAGACTTTTATCGTCAGACCGGGTGAAAGTATTCCGGTTGACGGAGAAGTACTGGAGGGCGAGAGCGCGGTAGACGAGTCTGCCCTGACGGGTGAGAGCCTTCCGGTTGATAAACATGCAGGCGACCGTGTGAGCGCCGCGACACTGAACCAAAATGGCGCGCTTACATGTAAAGCCGTACGTGTCGGTAAAGACACCACATTACAACAGATTATAGAGATGGTGGAAAATGCCGTAGCGACGAAAGCGCCGATTGCCCAGATTGCAGACAAGGTATCGGGTGTGTTTGTGCCGGTAGTGATTACTTTGGCGGTGATCACGGGAGTGATATGGTTGGCGGTAGGAGCAAGCGCCGGCAAGGCGTTGTCCTATGCAATCAGCGTTTTGGTAATCAGTTGTCCGTGTTCCTTGGGGTTGGCAACACCGGTGGCAATCATGGTTGGCAACGGTATGGGCGCAAGACAGGGTATCTTATTTAAGAATGCAACGGCGTTGGAACATGCCGGCAAGGCGGATTTTGTCGTACTGGATAAGACCGGAACCGTTACGGAGGGGAAACCAAAGGTTACAGATTTGTGTCCGGAAGAGGGCGTATCCGAACA
>VSOA01000402.1 GCA_009774585.1 Lachnospiraceae bacterium | reverse complement strand
GAATCGTAATCTCTGACACTATGTTATGGAAGAAAGAAAAACTCCCACAAAAAAGCGGGGGTTTTTCAGTGTCCTCAAATATAGCTGTTCTTGTTTTTTGCTGTCGTCTATCCATAATGTCCCCCGTACAAATTTTTAAAAATGTTCCGTATCTTACATTGTGATTGATTTGATTATTGTTTTCACAATAGAAATTGATACAATAGATAACGAACAAAGCGTTTTGTAACATACAAAGTATACGGCGGTTTTAGAGAGATGTCAAGAAAGAATGGAGGTCTGCTTTATGTTAAAAAAATTAAATACCCTGTTGTCTGGGGTGCCTATGACGGTGATTGGCGGTGTCTTTCTGTTTTTGAGTTTTGTACTTCCTAAAGTGGGAATAAATCTACCGATTGACCCGGCATGGGTGTCAATCATTATAAGCGGTATCCCTTTGCTGTATCTTGCTATTTGGAGAGTGATTCATAATCCGGGAATCAGCAAAATTTCATCAGCGCTGCTTATTGTAATTGCTATGTTTGCAGCGATTGCTATTAAAGATTTATTTGCAGCCGGAGAAGTAGCGTTTATTATGGCAATCGGTGCCATTTTAGAAGATATGACTACGAACAGGGCAAAAAAGGGACTTAAAAAGCTGATTAGCCTTGCACCAACACAAGGACGTAAAATCGAAAATGAAAAAGAAAAAATGATACCGGCAGACGAAATCCAATATGGTGATATTTTGCGTATTTTGCCCGGTGAAACAATTCCCGTAGACGGAATAATCGTAACTGGCGAAACATCTGTTGACCAATCTATCATGACAGGAGAATCACTGCCAGTAGACAAAGGGATTGGCGAAACAGTATTTTGTGGAACAATCAACCGTTTTGGTGCGATAGATATTACAGCCACAAAAGTCGGGGAGGACAGTTCTTTGCAAAAGTTAATCCGCATGGTGCAGGAAGCAGAAAAGAAACAAGCTCCTATGCAGCGGATTGCAGATAAATGTGCCAGCCTTCTTGTTCCTATTGCGCTAATCATTGCTGTAATTACTGGATTTGCCACGAAAGATATTGTCCGGGCGGTTACTGTCCTTGTGGTGTTCTGTCCGTGTGCATTGGTTTTGGCTACACCAACTGCTATTATGGCAGCCATTGGGCAGGCGACCAAACATGGCGTCATTGTAAAGTCGGGTGAAGCCCTTGAAAAAATGGGGCATATAGACACGATTGCTTTTGATAAAACAGGAACTTTGACTTATGGGCGTTTGGAAGTCAGCGACATTATATCCTTTCATAAAGTATGGAATGATACTGAGCTGCTTTCCCTTGTGGCTTCCGCTGAAGCAAAAAGTGAACACCCTTTAGGAAAAGCGGTTGTTGTTTGTGCGAAAGAAAAAAATGTTCCCATAATAGAATCCAAAGACTTCAAAATGACTGCCGGAAAAGGTATCTATGCGGAGGTTTCAGGGCATAAATTTGTTTGTGGAAGTGAGAGATTTCTTGCAGAAAATAACATTATTCTTGATAAGGAAAAGCATGATGAATTGGATAAATTACGCAAGCAGGGAAAAGCATCTATTCTTATAGCTGAACAAAAAGAATGTGTAGGTATTATTGCACTGTCCGATATACTGCGTACTGAATCAAAGGATATGGTTTCCCGACTAATTGCTATGAATACCCGTACTGTATTACTTACTGGCGATAACAAAAAAACTGCCGATTATTTTGCGGGACAAATAGGAATTACAGAGGTTCATGCGGAACTACTGCCGGAGGAAAAGGTTCAGAGCATAGAAAAGCTGCAAACAGACAAGAGATTGGTTTGTATGATTGGTGACGGTGTCAATGACGCACCCGCACTCAAAACTGCGGACGTTGGTGTGGCTATGGGGAGCATGGGAAGTGATATAGCCGTAGAAGCTGCGGATATTGCACTGATGAGCGATGATATATCCAAAATCCCATATTTGAAACGCTTATCCAATGCCACAGTAAAAACCATTAAGGTCAGCATTACGCTGTCTATGTGCATTAACTTTTTGGCTGTTACGCTTTCTGTTTTGGGTATGCTAACCCCTACTACCGGGGCATTAGTCCACAATGCTGGTTCATGTTTTGTTGTGCTGATTGCAGCATTATTGTATGACCGCAAGTTTGAATAGTTTAGACAACAAGGTGCGACAGCCTAAAGTGCTGCCGCCTCTCTGAATTATAAAAGTGCAACTGTCAACCATGCACTGCCCTATGTGGGAGAAAGGGGGAATCATTTATGACTTGCACAGAAGCATACAAGGAGCATATCGAGTACACATTTAACTCCTTTTGCAGAGTAGTCATACACTATGCCGCTATCAACGCATGGCGTGACAGGGATAAACGGCGGCAAAGGGAAATATCTTTTGAATACCTCACCGAAGAAAAGTTTTACCCGTTCAGTACGTCAGATAAATATTTTTAGACCCCTGTAAGCAATACCCTGTTACGATATGCGGTCAGAGGGTTATCCTTACGAACGGGGAGCTTGCCGAAGCCCTGTCCTCTCTGCCGGAGAAAAAGAGGGAAATCATCTACCTATACTTTTTTGGGCGTTACACACAACAGGAAATCGGGGAACTATACGGACGCTGCCGGAGTACGGCGTGGCATCACATACACAGTGCCTTGCAAATGCTGCA
>VSOA01000401.1 GCA_009774585.1 Lachnospiraceae bacterium | reverse complement strand
CTCCTTATCTGTTATTTCTTACCAGTCTTACCAACTTTACGTCTAATTGTTTCATCAGCATATTTAATACCTTTGCCCTTATATGGCTCCGGTCTTCTCTTATCTCTGATCTCAGCCGCAAATTGACCAACTTTTTCTTTATCAATACCTTTGACAATGATTACATTCTGTCCCTCCATGACAGTCTCGATACCTTCGGGATCTGTCATCTCAACCGGATGGGAATAACCCAGATTCAATGTCAGAGTCTTGCCGGACTTGGACGCCCTGTAGCCAACGCCGTTTACTTCCAGTTTCTTCTCATAACCTTCGGTAACACCGACTACCATGTTGTTGATCAGTGTTCTTGTCAGACCGTGGAAAGACTTCATCTTCTTTAAATCGTTCGGTCTGGATACTACAATCTGATCACCTTCTACTTTAATTTCCATTTCTGCCGGAAGCACTCTCTCAAGTGTTCCTTTAGGACCTTTTACAGTCACTTTATTATTTTCTGCTACCTCTACGGTTACTCCCGCGGGAATAGCGATTGGCATTCTTCCTATACGTGACATGCCCGTACCTCCTGTTTTAATTGTGTTAGAAGTTCATTTATTCTTACTATAAAGTAAACCATTTCAATGGGAAGAATGTAAGCATAAGCGACATTCTTCTCAACAAAGCTGTAGTGTTTCTTAGGCGGCGTTCTTTTGACGCCTTAGAAACTCTTTTCGTCTTTTTCTCGACTTTGCGAAGCAAACGTCGCAGACGAAACTTGTTTCGTCTTTTTACCAGACGAAAGCTAATACTTCGCCGCCTACCTGCAGCTCTCTTGCTTTCTTGTCTGTTACAACTCCCTGATTGGTAGAGATGATCGCAACGCCAAGACCGCCTAAAACCTTCGGCAAATCTTCTTTGCCTGCGTATACACGAAGACCCGGTTTGGAAATTCTCTTGATACCAGAGATAATCTTATCATTCTTGTCCTCACCATATTTCAATGTGATATGGATTGTCTTGAAGTTACCGTTATCAATCAAATCAAATTTTCTAATATAACCTTCATCTAAAAGAATCTGTGCAATGGCTATTTTCATCTTAGATGAGGGCACATCTACTGTATCATGTTTCGCAGTATTTGCATTACGGATTCTTGTAAGCATATCTGCAATCGGATCGCTCATTGTCATGATTTAGTTCCTCCCTTTCTTACCAGCTTGCTTTCTTAACGCCGGGAATCTGACCTTTATATGCTAATTCACGGAAGCAAATTCTGCATATTCCGTACTTTCTTAAATAAGCATGTGGACGACCACAAATTTTGCAACGGTTATACTCTCTTACAGAGAATTTCGGTTTGCGCTGCTGTTTAATCTTCATTGCTGTCTTAGCCATGAATTTACCTCCTTCTATTTAGCGAATGGCATGTTAAATAATCTCAACAACTCACGAGCTTCTTCATCTGTCTTTGCAGTAGTAACAAAAATAACGTCCATACCTCTTACCTTGTCTACCTTATCATACTCAATCTCCGGGAAGATGATCTGCTCTTTGATACCCAGTGCATAATTGCCTCTGCCGTCAAAAGAGTTCGGGTTAACGCCTCTGAAGTCACGTACACGGGGTAATGCAAGATTCACAAGACGATCGAGGAACTCATACATCTTGTCGCCGCGAAGCGTTGTCTTACAGCCGATGGACTGACCTTCTCTGATTTTGAAGTTCGCAACAGAATTCTTTGCCTTTGTGACAACAGCCTTCTGGCCTGTGATCGTTTCCATATCGCTTACGGCTGCCTCTAATACTTTAGCATTTTCCTTAGCCTCGCCGACACCCATATTAATTACGATCTTGTCAAGTTTAGGAACTTGCATAACATTTTTATATCCAAACTTTTTGATCATAGCATCTACGATCTCGTTCATATACATTTCTTTCAGTCTACTACTCAACGTTTTAGACCTCCTTTCTTAGAATTAATCCACAATGTCGCCTGTGGATTTAGCAAAACGGACTTTCTTCCCATTCTCGATTTTAAAACCGATTCTGGTTGCTTTACCCTTGTGTACATACATTACGTTAGAAGCGTCAATCGCTGCTTCCTTCTGGACAATACCACCGTTCTGATTGGCAGCCGAAGGCTTCTCATGTTTTGTGATCATGTTGATTCCCTCGACCAGAACTTTTTTGTTCTTTCTGTCTACGGACATAACCTTGCCTTCTTTGTCTTTATCTTTACCGGCGATTACCTTAACGGTATCACCTTTCTTAATTTTAAATGTTGACATACCGGCACCTCCTATAATACTTCCGGAGCCAGTGAAACAATTTTCATAAACTGTTTATCACGAAGCTCTCTTGCCACTGGTCCAAAAATACGGGTTCCTCTCGGAGTCTTATCCTCCTTGATGATAACAGCAGCATTTTCATCAAATCTGATATAGGAACCGTCCTTACGACGAGCGCCCTTAACACTACGAACAACTACGGCTTTCACTACATCGCCTTTTTTTACAACGCCGCCTGGTGTTGCATCTTTGACCGTAGCAACGATTACATCACCAATACGCGCATATCTTCTTGTAGAACCGCCTACAACTCGGATGCACAGAAGCTCTTTTGCACCGGTATTGTCAGCGACCTTAAGTCTGCTTTCCTGTTGAATCATGCTAATTTCTCCTTCTTTCCATATTTGTC